>NZ_JABEMA010000409.1 GCF_013004605.1 Pseudokineococcus marinus | reverse complement strand
CGCTCGTCGGGCGCGCTGCCGGGGGTGCTCGCGGCCGGGGCCGTCGCCCAGGTCCTCGCGGCCGCCGAGGAGGCGGCGGAGGAGGGCGGCCCCGTGGCCCTGCGCGACGCCGCGGCGCTCGAGCTCCTCTACGCCACGGGCGTCCGCGTGGGCGAGCTCGTCGGCCTCGACGTCGACGACGTCGACCGCTCGCGCTGGACCGTCCGGGTGATGGGCAAGGGCGCGAAGGAGCGTGTCGTGCCCTTCGGCGCGCCCGCCGACGCGGCGCTCGGACGCTGGCTCGGACGCGGGCGTCCCGCTCTGGCCGGGCCCCGCAGCGGTCCCGCGCTGCTGCTCGGCGCCCGCGGGGGGCGCCTCGACCAGCGCGCCGTCCGGGGCGTCGTGGAACGGATCAGTGGGAAAGTTGTGTCACGACACGTGACTCCACATACGCTGCGTCACAGCGCGGCGACACACCTGCTCGACGGGGGGGCTGATCTGAGGAGCGTCCAGGAGCTGCTGGGGCACGCGAGCCTGGCCACCACCCAGCTCTACACGCACGTCTCCGTGGAGCGGCTCCGCTCGAGCTACCACCAGGCGCACCCCCGTGCCTGACGCCGCCGCCCCGCGCCGCCCGCTACGCCAGGCCCCCGCACGCACCGGGGAGCACCGACCGGAGGAGAGCTCGTGACCCAGCGCACGCCCTCGCCCGGCCGCCCCGCCCCCGCACGGGAGCGAGCGGCCGCGGGCGCCGCCGCCGGCGGGAGCGACGAGCAGCCCCGGGCCGACGACGGCGCCGAGGTGGAGGAGCCGGCCCGCGCCCTCACGCCCGCGGAGGAGGCCGAGGCCGCCGTCCGCGAGCTCTGGGTCGCGTTCAAGACGACGGGGGACGCCGCCGTCCGCGAGCGCCTGATCCTCCACTACTCGCCGCTGGTCAAGTTCGTCGCCGGTCGCGTCGGCGTGGGCCTGCCCTCCAACGTCGAGCAGGCGGACCTCGTCTCCTACGGGGTCTTCGGCCTCATCGACGCCATCGAGAAGTACGACCTCGAGCGCGCCATCAAGTTCGAGACGTACGCCATCCAGCGCATCCGCGGCGCCATCATCGACGAGCTGCGCGCCCTCGACTGGATCCCGCGTTCGGTCCGCAGCAAGGCCCGCGAGGTGGAGAAGACCTACGCCGAGCTCGAGGCGCGCCTGCACCGCACGCCCACCGAGCCCGAGGTCGCGGCGCAGATGGGCATCCCGCTGAAGGACCTGCACCACATCTTCAGCCAGGTCTCCTACGTCAACCTCGTCGCGCTGGACGAGCTGCTCTCCGGCGGCGAGAAGGGCGACAGCCTCTCGCTGGGGGACACGCTCGAGGACACGCGGGCCGAGGACCCGGTGATGGCCTTCGAGGGCGAGGAGACGAAGTTCCTCCTCGCCCGGGCCATCGACCAGCTCTCCGAGCGGGAGAAGATCGTCGTCACGCTCTACTACTACGAGAACATGACCCTCGCCGAGATCGGGCGGATCCTCGGCGTCACGGAGTCGCGCATCTGCCAGATGCACTCCAAGGCCGTCCTGCAGCTGCGCACCAAGCTCGCCGACGTCAGCTGACGCCCCCGGCCCGCGGCGGGCCACCGCCCCGTGCGACGGCGCGGCCCACCTCGGCGGACCCGTGGCCGCGGCCCTCGGCGCGTCCGGCCGGGGCTCGAGCTCCCGCTCCTCCCGCGCCCACCCGGGGGTCCGCGCCGGGGCGAGGGGCAGGAGGACGGGCGGCTCGGGAGGCGCGAGCAGGAGCAGCGGGTCGAGGTAGGCCGCCGCCGCCCCCCGGCCGCGCCGCACGCCCCAGTGGAGGCAGCCCTCCCTCTCGCACCCCGCGTGCGCCGCCGGGGCGCGCAGCGCCACCACCTCGCCCTGGCGGACCGTCGTCCCGACCGCCAGCAGCGGCACGACGGGTTCGAAGGACGACCTCAGGTCCCCGGCGTGGTCGAGCACGAGGACGCCGCGGTCCACCACCGGGCCGGCGAAGCCGACGACGCCGTCGGCGGGCGCGAGCACCTCCTGCCCGGCCCCGGCGCCCACGTCGACGCCGCGGTGCCCGGGCGACCACCGCTGCGCCGGGGCGGCGAAGCCGCGCAGGACCTCGAGCGGCTCGGCGACGGGCGGTCGCCACGGCGTCGTGCGGGCCACGGCTCGCGCCGTGCGCGCCACCGCGACGGGTGGTGCCGGCGTCGCGCCCGTCCGCGCGGCCGGGCGGGGCGGCGCCGACCCCGGGTCGGGCGCCGCGACGGC
>NZ_JABEMA010000408.1 GCF_013004605.1 Pseudokineococcus marinus | reverse complement strand
TGCGCTCCTCGTCACCGGCCGCACCGCGACGGGCCCCGGCGGCCCCGGCGGGCGAGGTGCAGCTGGCGGCTCCCGTGGCGGTGGTCGCCGCGGCGACGGCGCGGACGCACGTGGTGCGCCCGGGCGACACCGTGAGCGCCATCGCCCGCAGCAGCGGCCTCTCGCAGGCGGAGGTCGTCGCCGCCAACGGCCTCGACGCCCGCGCCACGATCCGCGTCGGCCAGGTCCTGCGCCTGGACCGCGCGGTCGCCGCCGCCGCGTCGCCGGGCGGGACCTACGTCGTCCGCTCCGGCGACACCGTCAGCGGCATCGCCGCCCGCACCGGCACTCCCCAGCGCGACATCATCGCCGCCAACGGCCTCGACGCCCGCGCCTCCATCCGCGAGGGCCAGGTCCTGCGCCTGGGCGGCGGCACGAGCGCCACCCCGCCGAAGGCCGCGCCGACGCCCGCGGCGCCGGGCCAGCCCGGCAGCTACGTCGTCCGCTCGGGCGACAGCCTCAGCACCATCGCCCGCCGCCACGGCACGACCGTCGCCGCGCTGCGCCAGGTCAACCCCGGCGTCGGGGCCGACGGCCTCATCCGGGTCGGCCAGCGCCTGTCGGTCCCGGGCGCGGCCAGCGCGAGCGCGCCGACCACGAGCAAGCCCGTGCCGTCGACCTTCCTCGGCCGCTCCTACCCCGGCTCGACGACGCAGGCGGCCACGGCCAACCGCGACGCCCTCCTGGCCCGTCCCGTGCCCGGCCGGGACGAGATGCGCCGCATGGTGCGGGACACGGCCCTGCGGTGGGGCGTGGACCCGGCGCTCGCCCAGGCCGTGGCGTTCCAGGAGTCGGGCTTCAACATGCGGGCCGTCTCCCCCGCCAACGCCGTCGGCGTCATGCAGGTCATCCCGTCGTCCGGCCGCTGGGCGGCCGACCTCTCGGGGCAGGACATCGACCTGCTCGACCCGCAGGACAACGTCACGGCCGGCGTCGTCATCCTCCGCTCCCTCGTGCGCAGCGCGCCCGACCAGGCGAGCGCCATCGGCGGGTACTACCAGGGCCTCGCCTCGGTGCGCAGCCGCGGCATGTACGCCGACACCCGGCGCTACGTCGCCAGCGTCCAGACGCTCATGCGCCAGTACCGCTGACCCGCCGGCGCACGGGGCCCGCCGGGTCCCGTGCGCCGGGCCGGTCCCGCCCCGGGTCGATCCTGCCCCGGTGTGGGTCCTGCCCCGGGACCGTCCTGCTGAGGGCCGGGGCCACCCCGTGCGAGCGCCGCCCGGCGGGGCGCACCGGGCCACCGGGCGCCCCTCCCTAGGATCGGCGCATGGCGGCAGCAGGGGCGGAAGGGGTCCCGGACCCCCTCGTCGGCGCCTCCGTCGACGGCCGCTACACCGTCGTCCGCCGCATCGCCCGCGGCGGGATGGCCACGGTCTACCTCGCCACGGACACCCGCCTCGACCGCGACGTCGCGCTCAAGGTCATGCACCCGCACCTGGCGCAGGACCCCGACTTCGTGGCGCGCTTCCACCGGGAGGCCGTGGCCGCCGCCCGCGTCTCCTCGCCCAGCGTCGTCGCCGTCCACGACCAGGGCCGCGACGACCGGCTGGCCCACGGGACCGTCTACCTCGTGCTGGAGCACGTGCCCGGCACCACGCTGCGCGACCTGCTCGCCGCCGAGGGGCTGCTCAGCGCCGGCGCCGCCCTCGCCGTCCTCGAGCCCGTCCTCGAGGCCCTCGCCGCCGCCCACCGCGCCGGGGTGGTCCACCGCGACGTCAAGCCCGAGAACGTCCTGCTCACCGACGACGGGCGCGTCAAGGTGGCCGACTTCGGCCTCGCCCGCGCCGCGAGCAGCCAGACCACGGGGGCCACGACGGGGGTCCTCATGGGGACCGTGGCCTACCTGGCGCCCGAGCTCGTCCTCCACGGCACCGCTGACGCGCGCGCCGACGTCTACGCCGCCGGCATCACCCTGTTCGAGATGCTCACGGGGTCGCAGCCCTTCACCGGCGAGGTGGCGGTGCAGGTCGCCCACCAGCACGTGACGCGCGACGTGCCCGCCCCCAGCGAGCTCGTCGCGACCGTGCCCCCGGAGCTGGACGACCTCGTGCTCTGGATGACCGCCCGCGACCCCGACGACCGGCCCACCGACGCGCGCGAGCTGGTCCACGAGGTGCGGGCCCTGCGCCGGGACCTGCCCGACGCCGTCCAGGACGCCCCGCCGCGGCGCACGGGTCGCGCGCCCGAGCGCGGGGCGGCCCTCGGCGGCCTCGCCCGG
>NZ_JABEMA010000407.1 GCF_013004605.1 Pseudokineococcus marinus | reverse complement strand
GGCCCGCGGCGACGTACCGTGAGCGCGCCGGCGCGGACGTCCGCGCCCGGCCCCGTCGAGGAGGTCCCGTGGCGGCAGCACCGGCGCGTCCAGCCCGATCCAGGGCCGGGTCGCGTCGCGGTGCCCCCGTCACGTCCGCGGCGGGAGCGGGCAGCTGCCCGTGGCCACCCGGCTGCGCACCAGCCCCGCGCTCCCCGCACCCCACGGCGTCGACCACCGATGGTCGGCGCCGTCGTGCGTCTCCCACCCTCCGCGCGCGACCCAGCCGCGGAGCGAGCGCTCGTCCCCCCGGTGCGGAGCGCCGGCCCGGGGCGCGCAGATCGGGGTCGTCATGCGCACTCTCGTCCTCAACGCCGGCTACGAGCCGCTCGGCGTCGTCTCCTTCAAGCGGGCCCTCGTGCTCGTCCTCGCCGGCAAGGCGGTCGTGCTCGCGGCCGACGAGCTCCCCGTCGTCGCGACGACGCTGAGCCTGCCCCGCCCGTCCGTCATCCTCCTCACCCGCTACGTGCGCGTGCCGCGGGCCCACGGCGTCGCCGTCTCGAGGCGCGGGGTGCTGCGCCGGGACGGCGCGCGGTGCGCCTACTGCCGGCGCTCGGCGACCACGGTCGACCACGTGCTGCCGCGCAGCCGCGGCGGCCGGGACACGTGGGAGAACCTCGTGGCGTGCTGCCTGCGGTGCAACGGCCAGAAGGGCGACCGGACGCCGGAGGAGATGGGCTGGGCGCTGCGGACCCGCCCGGCGGCGCCCGCCGGCCCGGCGTGGGTGGTCGCGGGCGTCGAGGCGCGGCCGGGGTGGTCGGACTACCTGCCGGCCGCCGCCGAGGTGGCCTGAGGGCGCACGGCGACCTGCGGACGCCGCCGTCACGGGCCGTCGTCGCAGGTCAGCGGCCCGGCCGGGGCGCGTGCGTGCCGTTGCGCAGGTCGCCGTGCGCCCACGGCTCGGGCGGATCGGGCGGACGCGGACCCGGGCGGCTCCGGGCGGCGCTCAGCGCTCCGGCAGCCGCGGCCCGGGCCCGGTGACGTCGTCGAGGAGGTCGCCGTCGGCGGCCAGGCGCTCGAGCACCTGCTCGGGGGAGAGCTGCTCGAGGTGCTCGTCCAGCTCGTCCCAGGTGCGCGGCGCGGCCACGCGCGGCTGCTCGCGCCCGCGCAGCGAGTAGGGCGTCACGGTCGTCTTCGACCAGGTGTTCTGCGACCAGTCGAGGAGCACGCGGCCGGTGCGCCGCGCCTTCGTCATCGTCGCGACGACCTCGCGCGGGCGGTCGCGGGCGAGGGACTCGGCGAGGCGGCGCACGTAGTCGCGGACCACGTCGGCGTCCTGCTCGCCGGACACGGCGGCGTAGAGCTGCAGGCCCTTGCTGCCGCTCGTCACGGGGCGCGGGTCGAGGCCGTCGGCCTCGAGGCGCTCGGCGACGACGTGCGCCAGCGCCGCGCACTCGGCCAGCCCCGTGCCCGGCCCGGGGTCGAGGTCGACGACGAGGCGGTCCGGGTGCGCGGTGCGGACGGGCCCGTCGTCGCCGTCCGGCTCCGGTCGCCGGACCCGCCACTGCGGCGTGTGGAGCTCGATCGCGGAGAGGTTGGCCGCCCAGACCAGACCGGCGACGTCGTCGAGCAGGGGGAAGACGACGACCTCCGGCGGGGCGCCGCCGTCGGCGCGGCCGTCGCGCTCGGAGGAGCGCAGCGGGACGCGCGCCGTGCGCACCCAGGAGGGCGTGCCCGCTGGCGCGTTCTTCTCGAAGAAGGACGCGTCGCCGACGCCGTGGGGCCACCGCACGCGCGTGACGGGGCGGTCGCGCAGCTGGCGCAGGAGCGGCTCGGCGGCGCGGGCGACGTAGTCGAGGACCTCGGCCTTCGTCGTCCCGGTCGCGGGGTAGAGCACCTTCTCCAGGGACGTCAGGCGCAGGCGGCGGCCGCCGACCTCGACGACCTGGACCGTCGCCTCGTGCTGGGGGCTCACCGCCGCCACCGCCCCCCGTGCCCCTGCGCGCTCGCGGCAACCCCCGCCTCGACGGTCGCCGCGTCCACGACGTCGGGCTCGGCGTCCTCGCGCAGGCCGACGTACGAGGGCTGGCGCAGCCGCCCGCCCGTCGTCGAGCCGAGCGAGCGCACCTCGGCGAGCAGCGCCGGCTCCACCCAGACGGCGCCCCGGGAGTCTGTGAGTCCGGCACTCCGAGACTCTGTCGCTCCGTGGTCGCGGGCGCCGGCGTGCCGTTGGTCACCTCGGCCGGTGCAGCAGCCTCGGTGGCATCGGGCTGGTCGTCGCGGTTGGA
>NZ_JABEMA010000406.1 GCF_013004605.1 Pseudokineococcus marinus | reverse complement strand
GAGGCGCCGCGCGGACCCGCACCGCCGGCCCGAGCGCGCGCTCGTCCCCTGACCTCGTCGTCGGCCGGCCCCGCGAGTGTGGCACGCGGCGCCCGCCCGCCCTCCGCGGCGCCGGCTGCCGGGCTCGCGCCGGTCACCGCCCGCAGCGGTGCGTGCGCGATGTCCGCGACTCGGCCGGATCGGGGTGACACTGGGTGCATGGCCAACTCCGCGCCCCGGCGCCACCTCAGGACGAGCCCCTTCGCGGAGCGCGTCGCGGCGCCGGTCGAGACCTACGCGGTCGACGACCGGGTGAACCACGACGTCCACGGCATCGGACGGGTGGTGTCGACCGAGGGCGACGTCGCCGTCACCGTCCGCTTCGCGCAGGGCCCCGTGCGCGTCGGCAACGACCGGCGGCTCTCCAAGATCTGACCCGCCGGGCGCTCACCCGGCCGGAGCAGCGCCCGGTGCCCCCCATCCACGGCGCTGTCGGCCGCGAAGACCTCCTGCGAGCGGGGCTGCTCGCCGGAGGGGACCGCGAGGTCGGGGGGACGCCGTGGAGCACGGAGCACCGGTCCGGGAGGTCGTCGTCCGCTGCCCGCCGGTGGACGTCCGCGGGGCGCGGCGGGTCGTCGTGGGCTGCTGCGGCGGAGCGGGCTGGCACGAGGACGTCGCCGACGTCGCCGAGCTGCTCGTCAGCGAGCTCGTCACCAACGCCCTGGTCCACGGCGGCGGCGCCGCGTCGATGGCCGTGGTCGTCGCCTCCGGCGGCGTCCGGGTCGAGGTGGCCGACGACCTGGCCGACGAGCTCGAGCCGCTGGTGCGGCCGGCGTCGGCGTCCGCCACCGGCGGTCGTGGCCTCGCCCTCGTGGAGGCGCTCGCCACCGCCTGGGGCGTCCGACGGGCGCCCGGGGGCAAGGTCGTGTGGTTCCACCTCGACGCCCGCCCGGGCGAGGGCCCCGCGCGGGCCTGAGACGGGAGCCCCGGGGCCCGCGGCGACGCGGGCGGGCGTCCCCCGCGGACCTCGTAGGGTCGGCGGGTGACGAGCGGTGCCGGAGGCCTCGGGGCCTACCTCGAGGTCCTGCGCACCGGCTCCGCCGTGCGGCCCTTCGCCGCGGCCGTGGTGGCCCGGCTCCCGATCTCCATGGTGCCGTTCGGGACGCTGCTGCTCGTCGAGGAGACGCGGGGGTCGTTCTCCGCCGCGGGCCTCGTCACCGCCGGCTACGCCGTCGGCATCGGCGTCGGCTCGCCGCTGTGGGGCCGCCTCATCGACCGCCACGGCCAGGCGCGCGTCGTCGCCCCGACCGTCCTCGTCAGCGCGGTGCTGCTCGCCGCCTTCGCGCTCGCGGCCGAGGCCCTCGCCCCGCTCGCCCTGCTGCTCGTGCTCGTCGTCGTCGCCGGCGCCACGGCCCCGCCGATCAGCTCGGCCATGCGGCTGTCGTGGCGGTCGGTCCTGCCGGAGCGGCTGTGGCGCACCGGGTACGCGCTCGACGCGTCGGCCGTGGAGGCCGTCTTCGTCGGCGGCCCCCTCCTGCTGTCGCTCCTGCTGCACCTGCCGCCCGCGGGGCCGCTGCTCGTCACCGCCGTCGTCCACGCCGTCGGCGGTCTCGCGTACGCCGCGAGCGGGCCCGCGCGCCGCCCGCCCGAGCGCACCGCCGCCCTCGACGGCGCGCTGGGGGCGGTGGTCGACGCCGACCCGCTGCGGCGGGCCTCGCGCGTCCTCACCCCGCCGCTCGTCGCCGTGCTGGCCGTCGGGCTCGCCATGGCCGTGGCGTTCGGCTTCGTGGACACCTCGATGGCCGCGACGGCGCGCGCCGTCCTCGGCGACGAGTCGCGGCTCGGGGTGCTGCTGGCCTCGATCGCCGGCGGCAGCGTCCTCGGGGGCCTGCTGTACGGCCTGCTGCCCCACTCCGGGGACGAGCGGCGGCGCCTCCCGGCGCTGCTCGCGGCCTTCACCGCCGGGCTGGCGGGCGTGGCCGTCGTCGTCGGCGCCGGGGCGCCGCTGCCCCTGCTGCTGCCGGTCCTCTTCCTCACCGGCCTGTGCATCGCCCCCGCGCTCATCGTCCAGCAGGCCCTCGTGGACGCGGTCGCCCCCGAGGGGCGGCGCGGGGAGAGCCAGGCGTGGCTGGCCACCGCCGTCGTGACCGGCGGCGCCGCCGGCACCGCCGCCGCCGGCCTGCTCGTGGACCTCGGCGGCCCGCCCCTCTCCCTGGCCGCCGGCTCCGCCGCGCTGGCCGTCGCGACGGCGCTGGCGCTCGGGGCCCAGCCGGGCTGGGCGCGCAGCGCGCGG
>NZ_JABEMA010000405.1 GCF_013004605.1 Pseudokineococcus marinus | reverse complement strand
CCGCCGCCCGGTCGGCGGCGCCGTAGCGTGGCCGCGTGGGCGACGGGGACGGGTGGGTGCGGACGGCCTCGGGCGCCCGCCGCTGGGGCCTCCACGGCGCCGCGGGACTCCTGCTGCTGGCCGACGGCGCCGGCGGCGCCCCGGCGGGGCGCACCCACGCCCTGCTGCAGCTGCGGGCCGGGTGGACGCACCTGGGGGGCACGTGGGGGCTGCCCGGCGGGGCCGTCGACAGCCACGAGGACGCCGTCGCCGGCGCCCTGCGGGAGGCGTGGGAGGAGACCGGCGTCCCGGCGGGCGCCGTCGACGTCCTCGACCGCCGCGTCACCGCGGACCTCGGGGGGTGGACCTACACCGTCGTCCTCGGGCGCCTGCGCGGGGCCGAGGACGTGCGCCCGCACGCGGCGACGGCCGAGTCCGACGAGGTGCGCTGGGTCGCCCTGGCGGACGTGGGGGCGCTGCCGCTGCACCCGGGCCTCGCCACGACGTGGGACGGCCTGCGGTCCTGGGCCGCCGACGGGCGCCCGGGCGCCTAGCCCGCAAGCCGGGGCACCGGACCCGCCGGCCCTCCCGGGGCGGCCAGCAGCTCGCGCACGAGCGCCCCCACGGCCTCGACCTCGACGAGGAAGCCGTCGTGGCCGGCCGGGGACTCCAGGACGCGGACCGGCGGGCGGCCGGGCAGGGCGGCGGCGATGACCTCGCTGTCGCGCACCGGGTACAGGCGGTCGCTGCTCACCGCGGCGACCGTGGTCGTCGCCGTCACGCGCCCCAGGGCCGCGGCGACGTCGCCGCGGCCGCGCCCGACGTCGTGGCCGTTCATCGCCCGCACGAGCACGACGTAGGAGCCCGCGTCGAAGCGCCGGACCAGCTTGTCGGCGTGGTGGTCGAGGTAGGACTCGACGGCGTAGCGCCCGCCGCGGTACGGGTCCTCCCCCGGCTGCCCCGCCCGCCCGAACCGCTCGCCGAGCTCCTCCGCGCTGCGGTAGGTCGTGTGGGCGATGCGCCGCGCGACCCCGAGGCCGCGGTGCGGGCCCTCGCCGTCCGCGGCGCCGTGGTAGTCGCCGCCCGCCCAGCCGGCGTCACCCTCGACGGCGGCCAGCTGGGCCGCCGACCAGGCGATCTGGTCGGCGCTCGACGCGGCGCAGGAGGCGAGCACGAGGAGGCGGCGGACCCGCTCGGGGCGGTCGACGGCCCACTCGAGCGCCCGCATGCCGCCCATCGAGCCCCCCAGGACGAGCGCCCAGGCGCTGACCCCCAGGGCGTCGGCCAGCGCCGCCTCGGCGGCCACCTGGTCGCGCACGGTCGTGGCCGGGAAGCGGCTGCCCCAGGGCCGGCCGTCGGGCGCGGTCGACGACGGACCGGTGCTGCCCTGGCAGCCGCCCAGCACGTTGACGGCGACGACGCACCAGCGCCTCGTGTCCAGGGCCCGGCCCGGGCCGACCAGCGCGTCCCACCAGCCCGGGGAGGGGTGCCCCTCCCCCGCCGGGCCGCTGACGTGGCTGTCCCCCGTGAGGGCGTGGCAGACGAGGACGACGTTGCCGCGGTCGGCGTCGAGCTCGCCCCACGTCTCGTAGGCCAGGACGACGTCGGGCAGGACCTCGCCGGACTCCAGGGGCAGGTCGCCGACGGCGCAGAACCGGCGCCCGCCGACGGGGTCGCCCGGGCGCCAGGCCCCCGAGGCCGGCGGTGGCCCCACCTCTCCCGGAGCGCCCACCGTGGGGTCCCCCTCCGGCCCGCCCGTCGCCCGGGCCCGGTCAGTGGGGGCTCGGTCGGTGGGGGCCCGGTCGGTGGGGGCCCGGTCGGTGGGGGCCCGGTCGGTGGGGGTCTCGTCGGCGCGGGAGCCCGGGTCCGCGGTGGCGCCGGGGGCCGCGGGGCGGGACGCACGGGCCGCCGGTACGGGCGGGGACGCCGCCCGGACCGGGGCGAGCCCGGCGCCGGCGTCCGCCGTGGTGCCGCTGCGGGTGGTGGTCGACGTGCTGCCCACGGTCGTCTCCTCGGGACCCGGGGCCGTGCTCGCCGGCCCGCGCTTGCCCGCCGGGCTCCGACGGGCCAGGTCATCACCCGGGGCACCCCACCGCGGAGGAGGGTTGCCGCCCAGCGAGCCGGGGCTTGGCGCTGGGACTCATGACCTGCCTCGACGGTACCTGCGGCGCCTCGGGCCGCTCAAGCGCCCGTCGCGGCGTCCCACCGTGCGGACCGCCGGCGGCGCGGGCGGTGGGGGGCAGTCACCCGTCCGTCCCGCCGGCCACCTCGGCGGCGCGCCGC
>NZ_JABEMA010000404.1 GCF_013004605.1 Pseudokineococcus marinus | reverse complement strand
CTGCGGCCGACCTCGGCCGGCGGGCCCGCCGCGCCACCGACGTCCTCGCGCGCCGCGTCACCGGGGACTACGAGGTCGACGAGCTCGGCTTCGACCGCGAGCTCACCGAGGCCGTCCTCCTCGACCTCCTCCGCCCGCTGCACCGGCGGTGGTTCCGGGTGGAGCTGCGCGGTGCGGAGCACCTGCCGCGGCGCGGCGGCGCCCTCCTCGTGGCCAACCACTCGGGGACGGTGGGCATCGACGCCCTCATGACGATGGTCGCCGTCCACGACGACGCCCCGGGCGGGCGCCACCTGCGCGTCCTCGCCGCCGACCTCGTGCTGGCCGCCCCCGTGCTCGGCGACCTGGCGCGCCGCGCCGGCATCACGCTGGCCTCGCCCGACGACGCCGAGCGGCTCCTGCGGGCCGGCGAGCTCGTCGGGGTGTGGCCCGAGGGCTACAAGGGCGTCGGCAAGCACTTCCGCGACCGCTACCGCCTGCAGCGCTTCGGCCGCGGGGGCTTCGTGGCCTCGGCGCTGCGCGCCGGCGTGCCGATCGTGCCGTGCGCCATCGTGGGCGCCGAGGAGGTCTACCCGAAGATCGGCGACCTGGCCCCGCTCGCCCGCCTCCTCGGCCTGCCCTACGTGCCGGTGACGCCCTTCTTCCCCCTGCTCGGCCCCCTGGGGCTCGTGCCGCTGCCGAGCCGCTGGGTCGTCGAGCTCGGCGAGCCCGTGCGGACCGACCTCGCCCCGCCCGCCACCGCCGACGACCCCGCCGCCGTCCTCGACCTCGCCGACCAGGTCCGCGAGACCATCCAGGCGAGCCTCCACGAGCTCCTCCTGCACCGGCGGTCGGTGTGGCGGTGAGCCGGCGCGCGTCGCGGGGGAGGGCGCGAGGGCTCCTGCGCGCCCTCGGCGGGCGCGGCGGGCGCGAGGAGACGCCGACCGGCCCCGCTGCGCCCGGCCCCGGCGACGAGCGGGTCGTCCTCTACGGACGGGCCGGCTGCCACCTGTGCGCGGACGCCCGCGCCGTCGTCACGGCCGTCGCCGGCCGCGTCGGCGCCGGCGTCCGGGAGGTCGACGTCGACGCGCCCGACCCGGCCGACGAGCCCGGCGGGCGCCCCGGCGCCCTCGCCGAGCGCTACGGCGAGCTCGTCCCGGTCGTCGTCGTCGACGGCGTCCAGCACGCCGTCTACCACGTGGACCCGGGCCGCCTCGAGGCGGCCCTGCGCCGACCGCCCGCCTGAGGGCCCGCGCCGGCCGCGGGAGCGGGCCGCTCGACTTTGTGCGTCCCTTCACAAGCGCCTACGCTGGGCTCTGTCCGCAGCGCCCTGGCCCCCGCGCGCGCACCCACCGCCGTCGCACGCGAAGGAGCCGGCTGACGCCGTGAGCACCTCCCGACACGACACCGGGCGCCCCCCGGGCCGCGCGCCCGAGCGCGCCGCGGGCCCCGCGCGCCCCGTGGGCGACCCGCTGGTGGCGACCGGGCCGGCCGGTGACCCGGGCCCCGCGGCCGAGCGGCTCATCTCCGAGCGCGGCATCCCCGAGGCGACCGTCGGCCGTCTGCCCGTCTACCTCCGGGCCCTCACGGCCCTCGTCGAGCGCGGCGTCCCCACCGTCTCCTCCGAGGAGCTCGCGGCCGCGGCGGGCGTCGGGTCGGCGAAGCTCCGCAAGGACCTCAGCCACCTGGGCTCCTACGGCGTCCGCGGGGTCGGCTACGAGGTCAGCCCCCTCGTGGCGCACATCTCGCGCGAGCTCGGCCTGACCCAGGCGTGGCGCGTCGTCATCGTGGGCCTCGGCAACCTCGGGCGGGCGCTCGCCAGCTACGGCGGCTTCGCCGAGCGCGGCATGGGCGTGGCGGCCCTCTTCGACGCCGACCCCGCCGTCGTCGGCCGCGAGGTGGCGGGCCTCGTGGTCCGCCCGATGTCCGAGCTCGCCGCCGTGGTGCGGGCCGAGGGGGTCGTCATCGGCGTCCTCGCCACCCCGGCGGCCGCCGCCCAGGGCGCCTGCGACGAGCTCGTCGCCGCCGGCGTGACCGGGGTCCTGACGTTCGCGCCGGCCGTGCTGTCGGTGCCCGAGGGAGTGGACGTGCGCAAGGTCGACCTGGCCAGCGAGCTGCAGATCCTGGCGTTCCACGAGCAGCGCAAGGCGGCCGACGCCGTCCGCGCCGCAGCGCCGTCGCGCCGCGCGGGCTCACGGCGTGGCCGTGGCTGTCGGGCTGGCACCCGTCCGAGCACGCCCTCTCGAGGTACCACGCGCGCTGGTACCCGGTG
>NZ_JABEMA010000403.1 GCF_013004605.1 Pseudokineococcus marinus | reverse complement strand
AGCCCGGGCGGGCGCTGCCGCTGCTGGAGCCGTCGTCGACCTCCCTCCTCGCCGGGGCGCCGCAGCCGCCTCCGCCCCCGATGGCCTGGGAGGTCCCCGGCCGCGTCGGGACGGCCCGCCGTGACGCGAGGGAGGCCGACGAGCTCGAGGAGCGGCGGCGACGGGCCGCCGCCGACCGCGAGCGCGCGGCCGACGTGCTGCGCTGCACCGGCGGGTGACCCGTCGGGCGCCGGGCGCGGTCGTCCCCGGTGGGCCGCCCCGAGGTCCCAGGACCGAGCTCAGTCGTCCGGGTCGGCGGTCTCGTCCGGAGCGGCGCGTGGTGCCTCCAGGTCGGCCCACACGGCGCGGTGGTCGGTGCCGTGCACGTGCTCGGCGCCCCCCGCCCGCACGTGCAGGCCGTGGACGAGCACGTGGTCGAGGGCGAGGACGGCGCTGGCCGGCCCGACGTCCGGCCACGTCCGGGGCCGACCGCCCCCGAGGCGACGCGCGGCCAGCACGAGCGGTCCGCGCGGCGCGAGCAGGCGTCGCAGCGGCGGGTGGTCCGCCGTGGCGTTGAGGTCGCCCAGGACGACGAAGGGCGCGGCGGGCACCGCCGCGGCCTGCTCGCGGGCCCACCGCTCGAGGGAGCGCAGCTGCCGGCGCCAGGGGCCGACGTCCCGCAGGGCGGGGTAGTACGGGTGCACCGCCCGCACGAGGACCGACGGCGCGCCCGGCGGCCGGAGCCGGACGAGGGGGTTGTCGCTGGTCCGCTCAGCCCCCTCCGGCGGCTCCGCGGAGCCGCGCGCGGGCAGGGACCCGAGGCGCTCGTCGGCGACCTCCTCGACGGGCCAGCGGGACAGGAGGAGCGTCCCGACGCCGTCGTCGGCCGCGCGCCCGGCCCGGTGGGGCAGAGCGGCGGCGACGCCCGCGCGCTCGAGGGCGGGCAGCGCCGACGGAGGCACCTCCACGAGCGCGAGCACGTCCGGGTCCAGCCGTCGGACGAGCGCCGCGGTCGCCGCCGCGTCGGCCCGCCCGTACCAGGTGTTCACCGCGGCCACCCGGACCCGCACCCGTCGTCCTCGCTCGCCGTCCGGGGCGCCCGGGGCCACCCACCAGCCGGGCAGGGCGAGCGCGGCGTGGACGGCGAGCAGCGCCCCGGCGGCCGCAGCCGGCCCGGCGGCGCCCGCGACGAGGGCCCGCAGGAGCAGCAGCAGCGCCAGAGGTCCCACGACGGGGACGAGCGCCTGGGCGCGCACGACGAGCGGGGCGAGCGGCCGGGCGGGGTCGACGTCCCACCACCGGAGGGCGGTGACCGCCGCGCCGAGGGCGAGGACGACGAGCTCGAGCACCGTCACAGCTCCTCGCCCGCGCAGGCGCGGCCCACCGCGAGACCGACCGCCGTGCCCGCGGCGAAGGGGTCGAGGTCGAGCCGGACGCTGGCGGCGCCGTCGTCGCCCTCGCGGCGGACGGCCTCGAGCACCACGTCGACCACCAGGTCAGGCGTCTCGAGCGCGACGTCGCAGCTCGGCGGGTCGGCCCGCAGGAGCACCTCCGTCGTCGTCGAGGGCTCGACGACGCCCGTCTCGGCGAGCGCGAGGCCGGCCGCGCCGCCCGAGAGCACCCGGACCTCGTAGGAGGCGTCGGCGTCGTTGCGCACGCGCAGGACGAGGCCCTCCTCGGTGCTGCGCTGGTCCACGACGGCGGGCGTGAAGGCGGGGGAGGCGACGGCGAAGGAGCAGGCCTCCGCGAAGGCGCCGTCGGGGACGTCGGCGCCCTCGGCGGGCACGACGTCGGGGGAGCGCAGCACGGTGACGGGCACCTGCGCCGTCCCGGAGTCCGTGCGGACCACCAGCCACGGCTCCCACGGGGGCGGGTCGCCGCAGGTGCCGGGCACCACGACGCGGACCTGGGCGGTGCCCCCGGCGGGGAGCTCCGCCACCGGCTCGGCCCCCTCTCGGCGCACGACGGGCGTCCGCCCGTCCGGCACGACCTCGCCGAGCAGGCGCCCCTGGTCGTCGCGCGTGCCGCCGCCGAGCACGAGGACGTCGTCGTCGCCGGTGTTGCCCACGACCATCGTCAGGGACAGGTCCTCGCCCTGGCCCCAGGACGCCCCGTAGCCCACGGGGTAGGCGCCGAGGGAGACGAGGCGCGCACCCTCCGGGTCCGAGCCGCGGGAGGCGAGGGCGACGCCGCCCGCCCCCGGCCCGGGGCGGTGGCAGCATCACGGGCGTGCACGAGGACCTGGCCGCCTGCCTGCGGGCGTGGCGCTCCCGCCT
>NZ_JABEMA010000402.1 GCF_013004605.1 Pseudokineococcus marinus | reverse complement strand
CGACCGACCGCGGGGCGAGCGCTCGCGACGGGACGGGTCGCCCTCGTCGGTGGCGCCTCCCTCGGCGTCGCTCGCGCGCCGTCGGTGGCCCGTCGGCTCGACCGGCGGCGGCGGGCGCAGCGGGTCCGTCGCGCGCACGCGCCCCTCCCCGGCGCTGCCCTCGTCCTCGCGCACCGACCGACCTCCCCGCGGGCTCCCGTGCACGCAGGGCGACGGGCGCGGCCCTCCGTGGTGCCGCTGCGTCCAGGTGAGCACGCTGCGTGGTCGCAGACGTCCCTGGGCGGCGCCTCATCACCCCGACGGACCACTCACGGTCACCGTCCGGGTCAGTCGCGGCCGCGGCTCGTCCCGCCGGTCGCCAGACGCCTCACGCACGGGCCCTCCCCCGGCGGAACACCGGCGGCCCCGCACGGGTTGCCGCTCCTCGTGCCGCCACGGGCGGGTGCGGCGAGGCTGTGGCCGAGAGGCCCGCCCCCGTCCGGTGGCGGGTCCGACGACCCGAGGAGAAGCCCTGTGCTGACCGTCAACGCCCGTTCCACCGCCGGCCCCGGCGAGCCGTTCCAGGCGACGACCATCGAGCGCCGCGACGTCGGCCCCGCCGAGGTGCTCATCGACGTCAAGTACGCCGGCATCTGCCACTCCGACATCCACACCGCCCGCGGCGAGTGGGGCGAGACCCTCTTCCCGCTCGTGCCCGGCCACGAGATCGCCGGCGTCGTGTCCGAGGTGGGCGCCGACGTCACGAGGTTCTCCGTCGGCGACCGCGTGGGCGTCGGCTGCTTCGTCGACTCCTGCCGGGAGTGCGAGAACTGCCGCGCCGGCGAGGAGCAGTACTGCCTGGAGGGCGAGACCGGCACCTACAACGCGATCGGCAAGGACGGCCGCCCGACCGACGGCGGCTACAGCGAGAAGATCGTGGTCGACGAGAACTACGTCATGGGCATCCCCGAGGGGATCGACCTCGACGTCGCGGCGCCGCTCCTGTGCGCCGGCATCACGCTCTACAGCCCGCTCAAGCACTGGGGCGCCGGGCCCGGCAAGAAGGTCGCGATCGTCGGCCTGGGCGGCCTCGGCCACATGGGCGTGAAGATCGCCAAGGCGCTCGGCGCCGAGGTGACCGTGCTGTCGCAGTCGCTGAAGAAGCAGGAGGACGGCCTCCGCCTGGGCGCCGACCACTACTACGCGACGGGCGACGAGGGCACCTTCGAGTCCCTCGCCGGCTCCTTCGACCTCATCGTCAGCACCATCTCGGCCAACGTGGACTTCAACGCCTACCTCGGGCTGCTCAAGCTCGACGGCGCGCTCGTCCAGGTCGGCGCCCCCGAGAAGCCGCTCGACATCGCGGCTTTCTCGCTCATCCAGGGCCGCAAGACCCTCGCGGGCTCGAAGATCGGCGGCATCCGCCAGACGCAGGAGATGCTCGACTTCTGCGCCGAGCACGGCATCGGCGCCGAGGTCGAGGTCATCGGCGGCGACCAGATCGACGAGGCCTACGAGCGGGTCGTCGCCAGCGACGTCCGCTACCGCTTCGTCATCGACACGGCGCGCCTCGTCAGCTGACGACGCCACCTCCACCACGACGCCCCCGCCGGACCACCGGCGGGGGCGTCGTCGCGCCGGGGCCGGCGACGGCCGGTGCTGAGCGCCGGGCCCGTGAGACGCTGGCCGGCTCCCGTCGGGGGGGCCGGCACGTGCACGTCGACGCCCGAGCGCGTCCCGGGCGAGCCGCTCGCGGAGGACTACGCGCTGGGCGAGGCCGGGCCCGCGCCGCCGGGGCGGGCGCCCAGACCGGCCGCGAGCGCGGCCACCGCGTCGTCGCTGACCGCGGCGGCGAGCCGGTTGGCCTCCACGACAGCGCGGTAGACCTCCTCGCGGTGCACCTGGACGCTGCGGGGCGCGTCGATGCCCAGGCGCACGACCTCGCCGCGCACCTCCACGACCGTCACGACGACGTCGTCGCCGATGACGATGCTCTCTCCCGCGCGGCGGGTCAGGACCAGCACCCGGCGAGCATAGGCGGGAGTCCGCGCCCACGGGGCTCCGGGCGCGGCGAGCCCCGCCCCGCGTCGCCCCCGGACGCCACCGCCCCGGCGCCGCGGGAGGCGGGCACCGGGGCGGGCGGGCGGGGTGGACGGGCGGGCGGACGTGCGAGGTGGACGGGGCGGGACGGGCCTCAGCGCAGCCGGTCGGCCAGCTCCTCGGGCACGGTCTGCGCGACGGCC
>NZ_JABEMA010000401.1 GCF_013004605.1 Pseudokineococcus marinus | reverse complement strand
CACACCACCGCGTCCAACAGACCCTCCAGCTCGCGCCGGCCGGCCCCGACTCCCTCGACGACGACCAGGTCGAGTCCCGCGGGCACCGCGACGGCGCCTGGCCGCTCGCGCGCGACCCAGCCCGGTGCGGCGCTCCCGCGTCGTCGACCACGTCGTCGTGCCGGGGGTGGACGCGCCCGAGGTCGCCGTCGCGGCGCTCCACCGGGTCGCCGACGAGCACGCCGCGTCCGGCTCCGGCGCGCCGCTGCTGCTGCTCGGCAGCGCCGACCGCGCCGTGCGGCTCCTCGTCGAGCAGCGCGCGCACCTCGAGGACCGCTTCGTCCTGCCCTACGTGGGCCGCGACCTGCTCGACCGGATGACCGACAAGGAAGGCTTCGGCGCCGTCTGCGCCGAGCTGGGCATCCCCTCCCCCCGCACCGTCGTCGTCGACGTGCAGCGCGACGCGCGGGCCACCGGCGGACCGGGGGTCGACGTCGGCCGCACCGTCGGCGGCGGGGCGCCGCTCACCTTCCCCGTCATCGCCAAGGCGGCGAGCACCACGGCGTACGCCGGGGTCTCGTTCCCGGGCAAGCAGAAGGTCTTCACCGTGCGCGACGCCGTGGAGCTCGACGACCTCGTCGACGTCCTGGCCCGCGCGGGCTACCGCGGCACCTTCCTCGTGCAGGACCTCGTGCCCGGCGACGACTCCGGCATGCGGATCCTCACCTGCTACAGCGACCGGTCGGCGCGGGTGCGGTTCTCCTCCTTCGGCCGCGTCCTGCTCGAGGAGCACACGCCCGGCGCGCTGGGCAACCCCGCCGGCATCGTCACGGGCGGCGGCGCGGAGGTCGCCGAGCAGGCCCGCCGCCTGCTCGAGCACGTGGGGTGGACGGGCTACGCGAACTTCGACCTCAAGGTCGACCCGCGCGACGGCCGGGCCGTCTTCTTCGAGCTCAACCCCCGCCTCGGGCGCAGCAACTACTACGTGACGGCGAGCGGCCAGAACCCCGTCGAGCTGTACGTGCGCGAGCACCTGCAGGGGCTCGACCCCCTGCCGCCCGGGGCGCCGGAGCTGGCGGACGCCGAGCGCCTCTACACGGTGCTGCCCCCGGCGCTGCTGCTGCGCTACGTCGCCGACCCGGCGCTGCGGGCGCACGTGCGCGGGCTCGTGCGCTCCGGGCGCGCCGTCGACCCGCTGCGCTACGGCCCCGAGCGCGACCCGCGCCGGCTCGCCTACGTGGCGGCCGCGCACCTCAACCAGGTGCGCAAGTACCGCCGCCACTACCCGCTGGAGCGCGCGCGGGAGATCCGGGCCGAGGCCGAGGAGCTCGTGCGGCGGGGAGCGGCGTGAACCCCTCCCCGCACGACCCCGCCCCCGAGGACGTCGCCCCGCACGTCGCCGCCCCCGACGACACCGCCCCCGACACCGCCCCTGACACCGCCCCGGGGCCCCCGGCCGCCGAGCACCCGCTCGTCGGCGTCCTCGGCGGCGTCGGCCCGCTCGCGACGGTGAGCTTCCTCGACGCCGTCGTGCGGCTCACCGAGGCCGAGCGCGACCAGGACCACGTCGACCTCGTCGTCCTCCAGCACGCGACGATCCCCGACCGCACGGCCCACATCCTCGGCGCCTCCGCCGAGGACCCGGGGCCGGTCATGGCCGAGGACGCCCGGCGCCTGGAGCGCTGGGGCGCCGGCTTCGTCGTCGTGCCCTGCAACACGGCGCACCACTACACGGCGCAGATCGCCGCGGCCGTGGACGTCCCGGTCGTGAGCATCGTCGGCGAGACGACGGCGGCCGCCGTGGCGCGGCGGCCCGGGCTGCGCGCCGCCGCGGTGCTGGCGACCGAGGGCACCGTGGCGGCCGGCGTCTACCAGCGCGCCCTCGAGGCCGCCGGCGTGCGCGCCCTCGTGCCGGACGCCGCCGGGCAGGCGGTCGTCACGAGCGCCATCTACGACGGCGTGAAGGCGGGCGCGGCGGTCGACCTGCCGGCCCTGCTCGCCGTCGCCGAGGGCCTCCTCGCGCAGGGGGCGGAGGTGGTCCTCCTCGGCTGCACCGAGCTGTCCGTCGTCGCCGAGGGCGCGGGCCTGCTCGACGACCCGCGCTTCGTCGACTCCCTCGACGCCCTGGCCCGCAGCACGATCACGCGGGCCGGTCACCGGCTGCGCGATCGACGCGCGCCGGCCCCGGCCGCGGCCGGGCGCTAGGCGGTCCTGCGGCGGGCCGCCCAGGGCTCGAGCCACGCCGGGAAGGCCTCGAGGTCGGGCAGGACGACGTCGGCCCCGAGCGCCTCCAGCGCGGCGGGGCCGTGCGCGCCCGTCGCCACCGCCACGGCGGCCG
>NZ_JABEMA010000400.1 GCF_013004605.1 Pseudokineococcus marinus | reverse complement strand
GCGGCAGCGGTGGCTCGCCGCCTGCCGCGGCCTGGGCGACGCCGGGTGGCCCGTCCTCGACCGCGCGCCCGGGGGCGGGCCGCGCCGCTGGCGCCTCGGGGAGCTCGCCGTGGCGTGGTCGGCCGTCGCCGGCTGAGGAGGGCGTCCGGGGAAGGGGCGGAGAGGAGGGCGGCAGGAGGGCCGGGAGGAGCTCGGCCCTACCAGCCGACGGGGCCGGAGCGGCCGCCGCCCCCGCCGCCCACCGAGCGCAGCGCGGGGCGGACGTCGGCGAGGTACACCGCGCCCGCGACGAGGGAGATGACGATGAGGCCGAGGCCGCCGAGCCCGGCGAAGCTGATGAGCGAGGCCACGGCGAGGATGGCGACCCACTTGTTCTTCGTGAGCTTGCCCGCCGCCGCGAAGGCGCCCGCCGGTCGGCGGACGGCGTCGACGAGGGCGAAGACGCACACCGCCAGCACCGCCAGCCCGAGGAGGAGCGTGACGTACCCCTGGGCCGCGAAGACACCGCTCATGGGAGGAGCGTAGGCGGGCGACGGGGCGGGCGACCCCCCGCCCGCCGGGGCCTCCACCGACCGGCCCCCTCCCCCGCTCGGTCGCCGACGGCTCAGACGTCGAGCACGAGGGTGACGGGCCCGTCGTTCACGAGCTCGACCGCCATGTCGGCGCCGAAGCGGCCCGTCGCGACCTCGAGGCCGCGCTCGCGCAGGCCCGCGGCGACGGCGTCGACGAGCGGCTCCGCGACGTCCCCCGGCGCGGCCGCCGACCAGCTGGGCCGGCGCCCCCTGCGGGTGTCGCCCTGGAGCGTGAACTGGCTGACGACGAGCACGGGCGCCCCGGCGTCCACTGCGGAGGCGTCCCCGCGCAGCACGCGCAGCTCCGCCGTCTTCCGCACGAGCGCGGCCACCTGCTCCGGGCCGTCGTCGCGCGCGACGCCGACGAGGAGGACCAGCGCCTGCCCGCCGGGCGGGTCGACCTCGCCGACGACCTCCCCGTCGACGACGACGCGCGCCCGGGTGACGCGCTGGAGCACCGCCCTCACGGCAGCAGCGGGACGTCGACGCCGCGGACCTCGCCCACCGGCTCGCCGTGCCCGAGCACCGGCGCGGTCGCCTGCTCCGCGACGACGGGGGCGTCGACGCCGAGCGCCCGCAGAGCGGCCGCCATCGCGACGGGGCGGGCGCGGTCCCCGCCGTCGAGCACCTTGAGGGCGACGGCGCGCCCGTCGGGGAGCGCCGCGGCGTAGACCGCCTCCGCGCCGTCCTTGGCGATGAGCCCGGGGACGCCCCGCAGGAGCGCCGTGACGTCGCGGCGCGTGCCGCCGACCCACACGGGGAAGTCGCGGACGGCCTGCGCCAGCGCCTGCCCGGGCGTGCCGCGCTCCGCCGTCGCGAGGCGCGAGAAGGCCCGCGCGAGGCCGGAGAGCGGGACGGCCGGCAGCGGCGTGCCGCAGCCGTCCGTCGTCAGCAGCTCGCCCGTGCCGGCGGCGTCCGCCCCCGTGAGCTCCCGGACGGCGTCGAGGACGGCCCGCTGCAGCGGGTGGCCCGGGTCGAGGTAGTCCTCCGTCGACCAGCCCGCGGCGACGCAGGTGGCGAGCATCGCCGCGTGCTTGCCCGAGCAGTTCTGGGCGAGGCGCTCCGGGGAGCGCCCCTCCGCCTGCCAGCGGGCGCGCAGCTCGGGGTCGGACGGCAGGTCGGGGGTGTTCCGCAGCGCCCCCTCGTCGAGGCCGACCGAGGCGAGGACGCGCCGGGCGCCCTCGCGGTGGAAGTCCTCGCCGCTGTGGCTCGCCGTCGCCAGCGCCAGCAGGTCCCCGCCGAGGCGCAGGCCAGAGCGCAGCATCGCGAGCGCCTGGACGGGCTTGAGGGACGAGCGGGGCAGCACGAGGACGTCCGGGTCGCCGAGGCCGCCGAGCACCGCGCCGTCGGGACCGACGAGGACGACGTGCCCGAGGTGGGCCGACTCGACGACGCCGCCGCGCCGCACCGTCGCGATCGGGACGGCGCCCGCGAGGGGTCCGGGCGCGGCGGTGGGTCGGTCGGCAGGAGGCGTCGGCACGAGCCCGAGGGTAGGCCGGGGGGCCGGCCCGCCGAGGACGGCGCCGCCGCGGCAGCGGTGGACGCAGGACGCCGTCCACCGCGGCGTGCGTCCACCGCTGCCGAGGGAGGGGCCGGCCGCGCCCTCTAGCGTCGCCGGCGTGGAGGGACGCGTGGCGCGGCTGGGGCTCACCCCGCTCAAGGGGGCGGCGCACGTCCGGCCCGCGCGGGTCGACGTCGCCGCGCACGGGGCCGTCGGCGACCGCGGCTGGTGCTGCGTCGAGCGGGACC
>NZ_JABEMA010000040.1 GCF_013004605.1 Pseudokineococcus marinus | reverse complement strand
CCGCGCGGCGCGCCGCCCCCCGCGGGGCGCCCGACGACGGCCCGGGCCCCTCCCCCGCGGCCGCGGCCATCAGTGCGCCGACCCGCCGGAGGTGAGCTGCAGCCCGACGACCCCGGCGACGACGAGCAGCAGGCTGAGGAGCCGGCCGGTCGTCACCGGGTCGCCGAGCACCGCCATGCCGACGACCGCCGTCCCCACCGCGCCGATGCCCACCCAAACCGCGTAGGCGGTGCCGACCGGCAGGTCCGCCAGGGCGCGGGAGAGCAGCGTGAAGCTCCCGACCGCGGCCACGACGAAGGTGACGGTCCACACCGGTCGGCTGAAGCCGTCGGAGAGCTTGAGGGCGACGGCGAAGACGGTCTCGAGCAGACCGGCGGCGATGACGAGGACCCAGGCCACGAGGTGCTCCCGACGTCGGGGGCGCCGCTCTCCGGCACCCGGTGGGACGACCGTACCGGAGCATTGGTACGTGCGTACCGGTGCGGTCGCCACGCCGCAGCCGGTCCGTCGCCCGGGGCCGGGTGCGCCGTCGCCCCACCGGGGGCGCACACTCGGGGCGTGCCGCAGTGGGGCAGCTACTCCTTCCTCTTCGGCCCCCTCGTCGCCTTCTGCGTCGTGGGGGTCCTCGCGCTGCTGCTCCGGTGGACGTGGGCGCGCGGCTCCTCGCTCGTGCCGGGCCGCGCGCGCAGCGGCGCGCCCACCGACTACGGGCTGCTCGTGCCCGTCGCGGAGCCGGCGACCTTCGTCGAGGCCGAGGTGCTGCGGCAGAAGCTCGAGCGCGAGGGCCTGCGGGCCACGCTCGCCCCGACGACCGACGGCCCGCGCGTGCTCGTCTTCCCCCGCGACCAGGAGGTGGCGCGGGCCATCCTGCGCCGCTGACCCTCTGACCCGCCGACCCGGTGCCGCCCGCCCGGGCGGGCGGGCTCAGTCGACGGGCAGCAGGGCCTCGGCCGGCTCGACGACCTCGCGGCGCACGTCGGCCCCGAGCCCGCGCAGGGCGGCGACGACGTCCTCGTAGCCGCGGTCGACGTGCCCGACGCCGTGGACGGCCGTCGTGCCCTCGGCGCGCAGGGCGGCGACGACGAGGGCCGCCCCGGCGCGGATGTCGCTGGCCTCCACGGGGGCGGCGGACAGCCCCGGACGACCGCGCACGAGCACGTGGTGGCCGTCGACGACGAGGTCGGCGCCGAGGCGCTCGAGCTCGTGGGCGAACCGGAAGCGCGCCTCGAAGAGGTTCTCGGTGACGACGCAGCTGCCGTCCGCGACGGCTGCGAGCGCCAGGGCGAAGGGCTGCAGGTCGGTGGGGAAGCCGGGGTAGGGCAGCGTGGCGACGTCGACCGGCCGGGGGCGGTCCGGGCCCTGGACGAGGATCCCGGTGCCCGTCGGCTCGACCTCGGCGCCGGCCTCGCGGAGCTTGTCGAGGGCCATGACGAGGTGCTCGGGCCGGGCGCCGCGCACGTGCACGCGACCGCCGGTGATGGCCGCGGCGTAGGCCCAGGTGCCGGCGACCACGCGGTCGGGCACGACGGCGTGCTCGGCGGGCGAGAGCGCGTCGACGCCGTCGACGACGAGCTCGGAGCCGCCGCGCCCGCTGATGCGAGCGCCCATCGCGAGGAGGAGGTCGACGAGGTCGTCGATCTCGGGCTCCCGCGCGACCCCGGAGAGCACCGTGCGCCCGCGCGCCAGCACGGCCGCCATGAGGAGGTTCTCGGTGGCGCCCACGCTCGGGAAGGCGAGCGCCACCTCGGCGCCCCGCAGGCCTCCCGCCGGCGCCTCGGTGACGAGGTACCCGTGGTCGACGTGGACGTCGGCGCCCATCGCGCGCAGCCCCTCGACGTGGAGGTCGAGGCCGCGCGAGCCGATGGCGTCGCCCCCGGGGACGGCGACGTCCGCGCGCCCGACGCGGGCCGTCAGCGGGCCGAGCACGCTGATGGACGCGCGCATGGCCCGGACCAGCTCGTAGTCGGCGCGGTGGCCGACCTCGGCGGG
This sequence comes from Pseudokineococcus marinus, assembly GCF_013004605.1. Lineage (GTDB taxonomy): Bacteria > Actinomycetota > Actinomycetes > Actinomycetales > Quadrisphaeraceae > Pseudokineococcus > Pseudokineococcus marinus. Next base: position 14,113 of record NZ_JABEMA010000040.1, on the reverse strand, counting down.
CACGTCGATCGCGCAGGTGCGCGCCGCGGCGTCGTGCTCGACGACGCAGCCGAGGCGGCGCAGCAGCTCGGCCATGATCCGGACGTCGACGATGCCGGGGACGTCGCGGAGCACCGTGCGCCCCTCGGCGAGGAGGCTCGCGGCCATGAGCTTGAGGACGCTGTTCTTCGCGCCCGGCACCTCGACCTCCCCCTCGAGGACGGCGCCGCCGGTCACCACGATGCGTTCCACGGCGGGCGAGCCTACGCACCGCCGGCCGCCCCTCCCCCCGCCCACGGGGCGGAGCGGCGCGCTCCCGGGTCCTCTGCGACGCTGCGCGCATGGCGGTGCGGCTGACGAGGATCTGGACCGGGACGGGCGACGACGGCACGACGGGCCTGGGCGACTTCTCGCGGACGTCGAAGACGGACCCGCGGCTGGTGGCCTACGCGGACGTCGACGAGACGGGCGCCGCCCTGGGCCTCGTCCTCGCGGCGCTGCCCGCCACCGCTCCCCCGGCCGCTGCCGTGACGGGCGAGACGGCGTCGGACGGGCCCGGCGAGCAGGAGCCGGGCGAGCAGGAGCCGGGCGAGCGGGCGCCGGACGGGGCGGAGCCGCAGGAGCAGGGGCCGTCCGACCCGTCGACCCCGGGACGCGGCGCTGACCCGGGAGCCGTGCTGGAGCGCGTGCGCTCCGTCGTCCGGCGCGTCCAGAACGACCTCTTCGACGTGGGCGCCGACCTGTGCCTGCCGGTGGGCGCGCGCGTGGAGCACACGCCGCTGCGCGTGCAGGAGCCGTGGATCGGCGACCTGGAGCGCGAGATCGACGTGCTCACCGAGGCGCTGCCGCCCCTGACGAGCTTCGTGCTGGCGGGCGGCACGCCCGCCGCCGCGCACCTGCACCTGGCCCGCACGGTCGCCCGCCGCGCGGAGCGCTCGGTGTGGGCGGCGATCGCAGCCCACGGCACGACGGAGGGCGGCGTCAACCCCCTGACGGCCCGCTACCTCAACCGCCTCTCGGACCTGCTCTTCGTCCTGGCCCGCGCCGCCAACTCCCCCGACCTCGGCGGCGACGGCGACGTCCTCTGGCGACCCGGCGGCACCCACACCGACCGCTGAGGGGGCGCGCAGCGCCCCAGACACCCCGACGGGCGACCAGTGCCCAGGCGGTGAGAGGACGGCCGGGCGATCGGGTGACGCCCGGACAGGGGCGGCGCGGGTGGTCGCCGGGCACGTCAGCCGAGCAGCGAGGTCGGGGCGCGAGCCCCGACCGAGCGCGTCGGCAGTGCCCGGCGACCAGCCGCGGCGCCCCGTCCCAGCCGGGGGCACCGACGCCCGGACGTCACCTCACCAGATGCGCACCCGGTCGGCCGGCTCCATCCACATGCCGTCCCCCGGCCCCGTCGCGAAGGCGGTGTGGAACTCGTCGAGGTTGCGGGCCACCTGGTTGCAGCGGAACTCCTCCGGGGAGTGGGGGTCGGTCGCGAGGCGGCGCAGGCGCTCCTCGGGGCGGGCGACGGAGCGCCAGGCGGTGGCCCAGGAGGTGAGGGCGGCGCGGACGTCGTCGGTGGTGGTGTCGCGGCCGTCGGCGGCCTGGGCGAGGCGGAGGGCGACGAGGGCGATGCCGAGGCCGCCGAGGTCACCGATGTTCTCGCCGACGGTGAGGGCGCCGCTGACGGTGCGGCCGGGGGTCTGCTCGGGCTCGAGGACGTCGTACTGGGCGACGAGCCGCTGGGTGAGGGCGTCGAAGGCGGTGCGGTCCTCCTCGGTCCACCAGTCGCGGAGCTGGCCCCGGCCGTCGAAGCGGGAGCCCTGGTCGTCGAAGCCGTGGCCGATCTCGTGGCCGATGACGGCGCCGATGGCGCCGTAGTTGGCGGGGTCGCCGGCGGCGGGGTCGAAGAAGGGCGGCTGGAGGATGGCCGCGGGGAAGACGATCTCGTTCATGCCGGGGTTGAAGTAGGCGTTGACGGTCTGCGGCGTCATGAACCACTCGTCGCGGTCGACGGGGCGGCCGACCTTGGCGAGCTCGCGGTCGGTCTCGTGGGCGCTGACGCGGCGGACGTTGCCGAGGAGGTCGGCGCGGTCGACCTCGAGGCCGTCGTAGCTCTTCCACCGGTCGGGGTAGCCGACCTTGGGGGTGAAGAGCCGGAGCTTCTCGAGGGCGCGGTCGCGGGTCTCCTGCGTCATCCAGGAGAGGCCCGAGATCTCCTGGGCGTAGGCCTCGACGAGCCGGTCGACGAGGAGCTGCACCTGCGCCTTCGCGTCGGGCGGGAAGTGCTCGCGCACGTAGACCTGGCCGACGGCCTCGCCGACGCCGCCCTCGACGAGGGCGACGCCGCGCTTCCAGCGCTCGCGCATCTGCTCGGTGCCGGAGAGCCGGCGGCCGTAGAAGGCGAAGGACTCCTCGACGAAGGCGGCGGGGAGGTAGGGCGCGGCGGCGTGGACGACCCGCCAGGTGAGCCAGGCCCGCCAGGCGGGGAGGCGGTCGGCGACGACGAGGCCGCCGAGCGCCTCGACGAAGGAGGGCTGCGCGACGACGACCTCGTCGAGCAGGGACGCGGGCGCCCCCAGCCCCTCGAGCCAGGCGTCCCACGCCAGACCGGGGGCCAGCGCCTCGAGGCCGGCCCGGTCGACGAGGTTGTACATCTGCTGGACGTCGCGGCGGCGGACGCGGTCCCAGTGGGCGCCGGCCAGCTCGGTCTCGAGCGCGAGCACCTCCTCGGCGTGGCGCTCGGGCTCCTCGACGCCCGCGAGCCGCAGCATCGCGGTGACGTGGGGGCCGTAGGCCGCGAGGACCTCCGCGTGCTGCTTCTCGCGGTAGTAGGCCTCGTCGGGCAGGCCGAGGCCGCCCTGGCCGAGGTAGGGCAGGTACCGGTCCGGGTCGCCGAGGTCGGTGTCGACCGACAGCCCGACGAGGCCGCCGGAGCCCTCGCGGTCCAGCTGCCCGAGCAGCCGCCAGAAGCCCTCGACGTCCTCGACGGCGACCACGCGCGCCAGGGCGTCGGCGAGCGGCGCCGTCCCGGCCGCCTCGACGGCGTCCTCGTCGACGAAGCTGGCGTACAGGTCGCCCACGAGGCGCTCCTCGGCGCCCGAGCCCCCGCCCGCCGCGGCGCGCTCGCAGATGGCGCGGACCGCGGCCTCGGCGTCGTCGCGCAGGTCGACGAAGACGCCGGCCACCGACCGGTCGGGGGCGATGCGGGCACTCTCCAGCCAGTCGCCGTTGACGGCGCGGAAGAGGTCGTCCTGCGGGCGGGGGTGGCCCGCCGGTGCGGGCGTCGACGGAGCGCCCGTGTCGGTCGTCGTCATGCTCGCGACCCTACGCGCGGGGCCCGACAGCCGCCCTGCGCCGCCGGCCGCGCTCCCCCGGCCGGCTCGCCCCGGGCCGCCCTCAGGCGACGTCGGCGCGGTACCCGGGGGGCGAGCTCTCGAGCCAGGAGGCGAAGCCGGTGTAGGCCTCCTCGCTCATGGCGAGCTCGAGGCGCTCCTCGCGGTGCCGGCACTCGACGACGACGGCGTCGGGCAGCACGGCGAAGGCCTCGGCGCCCTCGGGGCGGCGGCGGCGCAGGACCTCCATCTCGCGGCGGTCCCAGGTGCGCCCGCCGCCGACGTCCACGCCGAAGACGCGGTACCAGGCCATGTCGTCGCGTCGGAAGCCGGCGACGCCGAGGACCCAGCGCCCGCCGTCGCGGCGCGCGGAGCAGTCGAACGCGCCGAGGCGCCGGGTGATCACCCGGCGCCTCAGCGAGACGAGCAGCACGCCCACGGCCACGAGGACGAGGACGGCGAGGGCGAGCTCGAGCGGCAGCAGCACCGAGTCCACGCCGCCGCCCGCCCCGTCCTCAGCGGCTGGCGGAGCCCGCGGCTCCCTCGAGGTCGACGTCCTCGGCCACGACGACGGCGCGGTCGTGGTCGACGGACAGGAAGCCACCGCCGATGCGGACCCTCATCGATTCGCCCGCCGTGGCCTCGATGCGGACCTCGCCGTCGGCGAGCACGGCGAGGATCGGCTCGTGGCCCGGCAGGACGCCGATCTCGCCCTCGACGGTGCGCACGCTCAGGCGCGAGGCGCCTCCCGCCCAGACCTGGCGCTCGGCGGAGACGAGCTCGACGTGGAGGTCGGCCATCAGGCGCCGGTCTCCTTCTGGATGCGGTCCCAGTTGCGCTCGACGTCCTCGATGCCGCCGACGTTGAAGAACGCCTGCTCGGCCACCTGGTCGTACTTGCCCTCGGTGATCCGCTTGAAGGACTCGACCGTCTCGTCCAGCGGCACCGTGGAGCCCTCGACGCCCGTGAACTTCTCCGCCATGTAGGTGTTCTGGGAGAGGAACTGCTGGATGCGGCGGGCGCGGTTGACGATGACCTTGTCGTCCTCGGAGAGCTCGTCGACGCCGAGGATGGCGATGATGTCCTGCAGCTCCTTGTTGCGCTGGAGGATCTGCTTGACCGCGGTCGCCGTCTCGTAGTGCTCGCGCGAGATGTACTGCGGGTCGAGGATCCGCGACGTCGAGGTCAGCGGGTCGATGGCCGGGTACAGGCCGCGCGAGGCGATCTCGCGGGACAGCTCCGTCGTCGCGTCGAGGTGCGCGAACGTCGTGGCCGGGGCCGGGTCGGTGTAGTCGTCGGCCGGCACGTAGATCGCCTGCAGCGAGGTGATCGAGTGGCCCCGCGTGGAGGTGATGCGCTCCTGGAGCACGCCCATCTCGTCGGCGAGGTTCGGCTGGTAGCCGACCGCCGAGGGCATGCGGCCCAGGAGGGTCGACACCTCGGAGCCCGCCTGGGTGAAGCGGAAGATGTTGTCGATGAAGAGCAGGACGTCCTGGTTCTGCACGTCGCGGAAGTACTCCGCCATCGTCAGCGCGGACAGGGCGACGCGCAGGCGGGTGCCCGGCGGCTCGTCCATCTGGCCGAAGACGAGGGCCGTCTTGTCGAAGACGCCGGCCTCGGCCATCTCCCCGATGAGGTCGTTGCCCTCGCGGGTCCGCTCGCCGACCCCGGCGAAGACCGACACACCGCCGTGGTTCTGGGCGACGCGCTGGATCATCTCCTGGATGAGGACGGTCTTGCCGACCCCCGCACCGCCGAAGAGGCCGATCTTCCCGCCCTGCACGTAGGGGGTGAGGAGGTCGATCGACTTGATGCCCGTCTCGAACATCTGCGTCTTCGACTCGAGCTGGTCGAAGGCGGGCGCCTGGCGGTGGATCGGCCAGCGCTCGGTGATCTCGAGGCGCTCGCCCTCCTCGAGGTTGAGGACGTTGCCCGTGACGTCGAAGACGTGGCCGAGGGTGACGTCGCCGACCGGCACCGTGATGGGGCTGCCGGTGTCCTGCACCTCCGTGCCGCGGACCAGGCCGTCGGAGGGCTTGAGCGCGATGGCGCGCACGAGCCCGTCACCGAGGTGCTGGGCCACCTCGAGCGTCATGGACGTCTGCGTGCCCATGAGGTCGTAGGAGATCGTCAGGGCGTTGTTGATCTCGGGGACGCCGTCCGGGGGGAACTCGACGTCGACGACGGGCCCGATGACGCGGCTGACGCGCCCGGTGGCGGCCGCGCCGCTCGTGGACGGGGTCTCGGTGGCGGTGGCGGTCATGTGCGGTGCTCTCCTTCGGCCGTGCCGGTGGCGCCCGGGGGGCCGGGCGGATGCGGGTGCTGGGGGCGGGGCGTCACGAGCTGGAGGACGCGGCCAGCGCGTCGGCGCCGCCCACGATCTCCGTGATCTCCTGGGTGATCTCCGCCTGCCGGGCCTGGTTGGCGAGGCGCGTGTACATCTTCACGAGGTCCTCGGCGTTGTCGCCGGCCGTCTTCATGGCGCGCTGGCGGGCCGCGTGCTCGCTGGCCGCGGCCTGCAGCAGCGCGTTGTGCAGGCGGCTCGTGATGTAGCGGGGCAGGAGGGCGTCGAGCACCTGCTCCCCCGACGGCTCGAACTCGTAGAGCGGCAGGAGCTCGTCCGAGCTCGGCGGCTCCACCCCCTCGACGACCTCCAGCGGGAGCAGGCGGTTCACCTGCGGCGTCTGGGTCACCATGCTGACGAAGGCCGTGGAGACGACGTGGATCTCGTCGACGCCGGGCTCGCCCCCGTCCTCCGGCTGCGAGCTGCGGACGAACTGCTCGACGAGCTCCTCGCCGATCTGGCGGGCGTCGTCGTACGTCGGAGACTCGGAGAAGCCGCTCCACTGCCCCGCGAGGTCGCGCCGACGGAACCGGTAGTAGGCCACGCCCTTGCGCCCCACGACGTAGAGGACGGGCTCGCGGCCCTCCTCGCGCAGCCGCGCGACGAGGCGCTCCGCCTCGCGCAGCACGCTCGCCGAGTAGGCCCCCGCCATGCCGCGGTCGCTCGTCACGACGACGACGGCGGAGCGGCGCACCTCGGCGCGCTCGGTCGTCAGCGGGTGGTCGGCGTCGGAGTAGGTCGCCACCGCCGACACCGCCCGCGTGATGGCCCGGGCGTACGGGGTCGACGCCGTCACCGCCTGCCGCGCCCGCGCGATGCGGGACGTGGCGATGAGCTCCATGGCGCGGAAGATCTGCTGCATCGACTTCGTCGACCCGATCCGCTGCTTGTAGACCCTCTGCTGGCCTGCCACGGTCCTGCTCCTCCTGCGTGGTGGGTGGTGCCCGTCCCGGCGTCGCGCGCGGCGCCCCGGGGCGGACGGGCCGTCCCCGGCGGCCCCTCACGGGGCCGCCGGGAGGCGCGCCTCAGCGCTTCTGGCGGACGATCTGCTCCTGCGACTCCTCGTCGGCGTCGCTCGCCTCGACGTCCTCGGCCTCGACGGGCGCGTCCGACGTCGGGCGGAAGCCCTTCTTGAAGTCGCGGACCTGGCGCTCGAGCTCGTCCGTCGTGTCGTCCTCGAGCCGGCCCGTCTCGCGAATGGTGCGCAGCACGTCCCCGCCGCGCAGCATCTCGAGCACCTCGGACTCGAAGCGGCGCACGTCCTCCACCGGGACGTCGTCCAGCACGCCCTTGGTGCCCATCCAGATGGACACGGCCTCCTCCTCGAAGGGGTACGGGGAGAACTGGGGCTGCTTGAGCAGCTCCATGAGGCGCTGGCCGCGGCCCAGCTGCTGCCGGGACGCCGCGTCGAGGTCCGAGGCGAACATCGCGAAGGCCTCGAGGGAGCGGAACTGCGCCAGGTCGATCTTCAGCGTGCCGGAGACCTTCTTCACGGCCTTGGTCTGGGCGTCGCCGCCGACCCGGCTCACCGAGACGCCGACGTTGACCGCCGGGCGCTGGTTGGCGTTGAAGAGGTCCGACTCCAGGAAGATCTGGCCGTCGGTGATGGAGATGACGTTGGTGGGGATGAACGCCGAGACGTCGTTGCCCTTGGTCTCGATGATCGGAAGGCCGGTCATCGAGCCGCCGCCCATCTCGTCGCTGAGCTTCGCGCAGCGCTCGAGCAGCCGGGAGTGCAGGTAGAAGACGTCGCCCGGGTAGGCCTCGCGGCCCGGCGGTCGGCGCAGCAGCAGCGAGACGGCGCGGTAGGCGTCGGCCTGCTTGGACAGGTCGTCGAAGACGATGAGGACGTGCTTGCCCGCGTACATCCAGTGCTGGCCGATGGCCGAGCCGGTGTAGGGGGCGATGTACTTGAAGCCCGCCGGGTCGGAGGCCGGGGCCGCGACGATCGTCGTGTACTCCATGGCGCCGGCGGCCTCGAGCGAGCCGCGCACCGCCTGGATGGTCGAGCCCTTCTGGCCGATGGCGACGTAGACGCAGCGGACCTGCTTGGTCGGGTCGCCCGACTCCCAGTTGGCGCGCTGGTTGATGATCGTGTCGAGCGCCACCGCGGACTTCCCGGTCTGGCGGTCGCCGATGATGAGCTGGCGCTGGCCGCGGCCGATCGGCGTCATGGCGTCGATGGCCTTGATCCCCGTCTGCAGGGGCTCGTGCACCGACTTGCGCTGGACGACCGTGGGCGCCTGGAGCTCGAGCGCGCGACGGGTCTCCGCCTCGATCTCGCCCTGGCCGTCGATCGGGTTGCCCAGCGGGTCGACGACGCGACCGAGGTAGGCGTCGCCCACCGGCACCGAGAGGACCTCGCGCGTGCGGTGCACGGCCTGGCCCTCCTCGATGCCGCTGAAGTCGCCGAGGATGACGACGCCGATCTCGCGGACGTCGAGGTTGAGCGCCAGGCCGAGGGTGCCGTCCTCGAAGCGCAGCAGCTCGTTGGCCATCGCGCTGGGCAGGCCCTCGACGCGGGCGATGCCGTCCGCGGTCTCGGTGACGCGCCCGACCTCCTCGCGGTCGACGCCGGAGGGGTCGAAGGACTGGACGAAGGAGTCCAGCGCGTCGCGGATCTCCTCGGGCCGGATCGTCAGCTCCGCCATGGGGGTGCTCCTTCTCGTGTGGCTCGGGTCGCTCGGGCCGCCGCAGCGGCTGGTGCTCGGCGCGGCGCCGGCGGCCCCGCGGGTGCTGCTCGTGGTGCTGGTGCTGCTGGTCCCCCGATCGTCCCCCGCCTCAGCGGGCGAGGCGACGCCGGGTCTCGTCGAGGCGCGAGGAGACGGTGCTGTCGACGAGCTCGCCGCCCACCTCGAGGCGGACGCCGCCGACGACGCCCGGGTCCACGGCCGAGTCGACGTGGACCGCCCGGCCGTACTGGCGGCTGAGGAGGTCGACCAGCCGCTGGCGCTGGTCGTCGCGCAGCGGGACGGCGGTCGTGACGAGCGCCACGACGCGTCGGCGCCACTCGGCCGCCAGCTCCCCGTAGTGCGAGAGCGCGCGCTCGGGCGTCAGCCCGCGCGAGCGGACGGCGGCCCGGCGCACCAGCAGGAGGGTGCCCGGCGCGACCTTGTCGCCGAGGAGGCGCTCGAGGAGGCCGGTCCGCGCGTCGTCCGGCGCGTAGCGGTCGGCGACCGCCGCCCGCAGCGCGCGGTCGCCGGAGAGCAGCCGCTCGACGCGGAACAGCTCCTCCTCGACGCGGTCGACACCGTCACCGGAGTCGTCGGCCTGCGAGGCCCCCGACACGGTGGCGAGGACGGCGAGCTGCTCGACGGCGTCGGGCAGGTCGCGCGACGCCGACCAGCGGCCGCCGACGAGCCGGCGGACGACGTCCATCGCCTCGTCGCCGACCCGGCCGGCGAGGAGCCGCTCGGCGAGCGCCGTGCGGTCCGACGCCTCGCGCGCCGGGTCCGTCAGCGCCCGCCGGAGCGGGCCCGAGGAGTCGAGCACGTCGACGACGCCGAACAGCTGCTCGCCGAGGTCGGTGCCCCGCGCGCCCTCCAGCACCGGGCGGACGTCGTCGGTGACCGCACCGAGCGAGGTGCGGCTCGCCCCGCGCATCAGGAGTCCTGGCCGCTGCGCGCGGCGGCGTGGGCGCCGCCGGCGTGCTCGCCGCGCTCGAGGTCCTCGAGGAAGCGGTCGACGACGCGCGACTGGCGCGCCTCGTCGTGCAGGGACTCCCCGACGATGCGCGAGGCGAGCTCGGTGGCCAGGCCGCCGACCTCGGTGCGCAGCGAGAGGGCGGCCTGCTGGCGCTCGGAGGCGATCTGGCGCTGGGCCGACTCCGTGACGCGCTGCGCCTCGGCCTCGGCCCGCTGGCGCATCTCCTCGAGGATCTGCGCGCCCTGGGCGCGCGCCTCCTCGCGGATGCGGCCGGCCTCCTCGCGGGCGTCCGCGAGCTGCTGCTTGTACTCGGCGAGGGTGCGCTCGGCCTCCTCCTGAGCCCGCTCGGCCTTCTCGACGCCGCCCTCGATGGCCGCGCGGCGCTCCGCGTAGACCTCCTCGAGGCGCGGCACGACCTTCTTCGCGACGACGAAGAGGACGATCGCGAAGGCGATGATCCCGAAGATCAGCTCCCCGAGGTGCGGGAGGATCGGGTAGAGCGGGTCGCCGGGCGGGTCGGACTCCGCCGTGGCGAGCACCGCGGTGGCGGCGAGGTTCACTGCTCCTCCTGAGCCCGGTGCGGGATGGGTGGCGAGCTGGGCTCGGTCAGTTGCCTGCGAAGACGAACGCCAGGGCGATGCCGAAGATGGCCAGCGCCTCGGCGAGGGCGAAGCCGAGGATGGCGATGCTCTGCAGCATGCCGCGGGCCTCGGGCTGGCGGGCGACGCCGTTGATGTAGGCGGCGAAGATCAGGCCGATCCCGACGCCGGGGCCGATGGCCGACAGGCCGTAGCCGACGATCGCGAGGTCTCCGGTCATGGTCCTCTCCAACTTCCTTCCGTGGTGCCGCGACGCGGTGTGCGCCCGGGTGGTCCGTGGTGGTGCGGTGGTGCTGCTGGCGGTGGGGCTCTCCAGCGGGTGGTGCGGTCTGTGGGGCGCGCGGGGCGCGCTCAGTGCTCCTCGGCGTAGGCGTCCGCGATGTACGTCGCGGACAGCAGCACGAAGACGTAGGCCTGCAGGAACTGCACGAGCAGCTCGAACAGCGTCATGAGGAAGGCCATGAGGAAGGTCGGGATCGACACGACCTTCAGCAGCAGCCCGCCGTCGATGAGCATGTACTCGGCGCCGCTGATGAAGAGCACGAGGATGATGTGGCCCGCGAACATGTTGCCGAAGAGCCGCAGGGCCAGGGTCACCGGCCGGGTCACGAAGTAGGTGACGACCTCGAGCAGGAAGACGACCGGCACGATCCAGGCGGGCAGCCCGCTCGGCACGAGGCCCTTGAGGTAGCCGCCGACGCCCTTCCGCGAGATCCCGACCGCGTGGTAGACGACGTAGACCAGCAGCGCCAGGACGATGGGGAAGGCGATGCGCCCCATCGTCGGGTACTGGAACGGCGGGAGGGCGCCGAAGAGGTTGTTGACGTAGATGAACGCGAAGAGCGCGAACAGCAGCGGGATGTACCGGCGGAAGTGGTGCTCGCCGATGATGTCGCGCGCCACCGTGTTGCGGACGAGGTTGTAGACGCCCTCGACGGCCATCTGCCCCTTGCCGGGGACGACCGACAGCCGCCGGGTCCCGGCGAGCAGCAGCCCGACGACGATGACGACCGAGATGAGGGCGAGGATCGACGGCCGCGTGATCGCGAGCGCGCCCTCGGTGCCGAAGAGCGGCTGCCAGAAGATCTCGGTGCTGGGCGCCTCGAACTCGTGGCTGCCTGATGCGAGCAGAGGGACCTGCAGTGCCGGGCTCACGTCGTCTCCTCCGCGCGGACGTCGTCGTGGGTACGGGGGTGCGAGTGGCTCGAGCGAGCGCGCTGCTCGCCCGCCGGCGGACCGGCGGGGCGCGAGGCGGGCGCGTCGCGCCCGACACCGTAGCGGAACCACACGTACCAGACGGCGAGCACGATGCCGCCGATGATGCCGACCGGCGCCAGGAACGAGGTCCCCAGCAGGCGGTCCAGGCCGAAGCCGATGGCCCCGAAGGTCAGGGGGCCGGCGACGAGGTAGGACGAGGCGCCCCAGACGCCGTCGCGACCGTCGCTCGAGGCCCGCTCGGCGGGGCTCGTGGGGGTCGCGGGGGCCCCGGCGGCACCGGTGGTGCCGGGGGCGGGTCGGCGGCTGTCGTCGTCGGCCATGGTGGGGATGACGCTAGCAGCGCTGCGGCGCGTCACCGACCACTCCCCCCGCCGTCGACGCCCGGCCCGGTGCCCGGCCCGGCGCCCGGGCGCGGCTCGTCCACGACGGGGTGGCGCGCCCGCAGGAAGCCCCGCAGCTCGAACCCGAGCCAGACGGTGGTGACGACGATCGTCGTGAGCCCGAGGGCCGGCCCCGGCAGGTCGGTCAGCCGGGCGAGGAGCACGAAGGCGACCGCGAGGAGCACGACCTTCGCCGTGTAGGTCCCGAGGGCGACGACCATGACGAGCTGCGGCGACGTCCGCGCGGTGCGGCCCAGCACGACGAGCGTGCTGCCGAAGAAGAGGACGACGAGCGCCACCCCGACCAGCGCCGCGACCAGCCCCGCGAGGCCGGAGGTCACGAGCGCCACCACGGCGCACGCGGCGCCGGCGACGAGGGAGGGGACGAGCGCGGCGCGCAGCATCCCGGTGAAGGCCCCGGGCGGCGGGGCGACGGCCCCGGGAGGGCTGCCGTGGGTGCTCAAGACGGGGGCTCCAGCGCGTCGTCCGTGGGCGAGGGCGGGCGCGCCCGCTCGTCCTCGGGCCCGCGGCGGCGGCGGTCCCGGGCGCTCGTGCGCCGGGCTGCTCACCTGGGTCCGGACGGTATCACCAGCCTCCCGGCCCCCCGCTGCCCAGCGTGGCCGCCGCCGGGCTCGGCGGCCGCCGGCGGATGCGGAGCGTCACCACCACGACGACGACGACGGCCGCCCCCCACGCGGGCAGGGCCAGCGGCAGGGGCACGAAGGCGGTCGACACCGCCCCGAAGGAGATGACGGCCGCCCAGGCGTACATGACGCCGACGGCCCGGCCGTGGCTGTGCCCGAGGTCGAGCAGCCGGTGGTGCAGGTGGAGGCGGTCGGGGGTGAAGGGCGACTGCCCCTTGGCGAGGCGGCGCACCACCGCCCACACGAGGTCCAGCAGCGGCAGGAGCAGCACGGCGAGCGGCAGGAGGATCGGCAGGAAGACGGGCACCACCTGCGCCCGCGAGACCACCGTCGGGTCCACCCCCGACGCCGCGACGCCCGACGCGGCGAGCAGCAGCCCGAGGAGCATCGAGCCGGAGTCGCCCATGAAGATGCGTGCGGGGTGGAGGTTGTGGGGCAGGAAGCCCAGGCAGCAGCCGACCAGCGCCGCGACGACGAGCGTGGCGAGGTTCGAGTAGTCCTCCGGGCTCGCGTCCTGGCTCAGCAGGTAGGTGTAGACGAAGAACGCCGACCCGCTGATGAGCATGACGCCCGCGGCCAGCCCGTCCAGCCCGTCGATGAAGTTCACGGCGTTGACGGCGACGAGCACCGCGACGACGGTGAGGGCGAAGAACGTCGGCCCCGAGCCGACCGTGACGCCGAAGACGGGCAGCGACAGCAGCTGGACGCCCTGCCAGGCGAGCAGGGACGCCGCGAGCACCTGCCCGCCCAGCTTGGCGAGGGCGTCCAGGCCCCAGACGTCGTCGGCGACGCCGAGGAGGGAGACGAGGGCGGCGGCCCCGAGGACCGCCCAGGGCCCGCGGGACTCGGCGTAGACGCCGTCGAGGAAGGGCAGCTGGCTGCCCAGCACGACGGCGGCGGCGAGGCCGGCGAGCATCGCCGTCCCCCCGAGGCGCGGCGTCGGCACGCTGTGGACGTCGCGGTCGCGCACCGGCGACATCGCGCCCAGGCGCTCGGCCAGGCGGCGGGCCAGCGGCGTGCACAGGTAGGTGACCGCCGCCGCGGTGACGAGGACGAGGAGGTAGGCCCTCACCGCTCGTCGGCGGAGCCGTCGACCGGGTCGGGGGCCCCGGCGTCCTCCGCCGCCGGGTGCGGCCCGCGCTCCGGCCCGGACGCCGGACCCGGCTGAGGCTCCGACCGGGACTCCGGCTGGGGCTCCGGCTCGGGGCGGCGGGGGGCGCGCACGTCGGGCACCACGCGGCGCAGCTCGGCGAGGCTGACGGCGCCCTCGCGCAGCACCTCGGGGCGGGCCCCGGTGAGGTCGAGGACGGTCGAGGGCACCCCGCCGTCGCGCGCGCCGTCCTCGAGGTAGCAGGCGACGGCGTCGCCCAGCTGGTCGCGGCAGGCGGCGGCGGTCTCCCCCGGCGGGCGCCCCGTGAGGTTGGCGCTGCTCACGGCGAGCGGCCCGCTCTCGGCGAGCAGGGTCCGGGTGAGCTCGTCGTCGGGGACGCGCACGGCCACGGTGCCGCCCGTGTCCCCGAGGTCCCACCGCAGCGACCCCTGCGCCCAGCAGACGAGCGTCAGGCCCCCCGGCCAGAAGGCCTCCGCGAGGTCGTCGACCGAGGAGGACGCGCGGCTCGCGGAGCGCTCGACGAGCGCGTCGACCGAGCGGGCGTCGTGGACGAGCACGGGCGGCGGCATCGAGCGCCCCCGGCCCTTGGCGGCGAGGAGCGCGGCCACCGCGTCGGCGTCGAAGGCGTCCGCCGCCACGCCGTAGACCGTGTCGGTGGGCAGCACGACGAGCTCGCCCCGTCGCAGGGCGTCGACGGCGTGGCGCAGGCCGGCGTCGCGCCCCTCGGGCTCGCGGCAGTCGTGGAGCGTGCTCACGACCGCGCATCGTGGCACGCCCGGGCCGGCCGCTCCCGCAGGCGTGGCCCCCGTGGCCGCGAGGGGCCGCCCGGGGCGCGTCAGCAGGGGTCGGCCGGCGGTGACGCCGCAGGGC
>NZ_JABEMA010000004.1 GCF_013004605.1 Pseudokineococcus marinus | reverse complement strand
ACGCCCTCGCCGCCCTCGACGCCGCCGACGCGCGACGCGCCGGCGCCGGTCAGCGGCCGGGTCTGCGGCTCGTGACCGAGGGGCGGGCCCGGTGAGCGGGCAGGCGGCCGAGCCGCGCCCGCAGAAGGAGCCGGAGGAGCACCCCGAGCGGCTGGTCTGCGCGACGCCGGTAGCGCTGCTGGCCGGCTCGGACGTCGTGCGCGGCTTCCCGACGCAGCGGGAGGCCTTCGACGTCGCCGACCTCATCGGCCGTGTGCACGGCACCCGCCTCGAGGTCTTCCCCGCCGGCTGCGGCGCCTACCGGTGGTGGGCCGTCCTGCCGCCGGACCCGGCGTGGCGCCTGCAGGTCCGGGCGTCCGGCCGCGTCCACGCCCACCCGGTCGCCATCGCCACCGTGAGGAGCCAGCCGTGAGCACCCCCACCTCCGTCCCCACGCCCGGCGACGTCGCCGCCCGCCTCGGCCTGACCGACGGGTCCTGGCTCGGCGAGAACCTCGAGGAGGTCGGCGTCCTCGCCGACCACATGGCCGCCCGCGGCGTCACCGCGCAGGAGGTCGTCGACGCGATCCGCACGCCCGGGACCGCCGACCCGCAGCCGTCTGCCGCCGCGCAGGCCGCCGCGGGCGAGCGGCACCGGTCTTGGTCGGAGCAGGAGACCCGCGAGCTCCTCGACCGGGCTCAGGCGGCGCTCGACGACGCGGACTCCGCGGCCGCCGCCGGCGAGCGGTGGGCCGTCGCGGGTCGCCGCGTCGAGGCCGCCGTCCTGGTCGCCATGGCCACCGCCCGCAGCGTCGGGCAGGTCGCCTCCGCGGGGCACCGCTGCGCCAGCGCCCTCCACGACGTCGCCGCGGCCGTCCGCCAGCGGGGTAGCCGGTGACCGGCCAGGCGGGCCACCCGCTCGCCGTGACCGGGGCCGACGAGTGGCGCGACGGCGTCGACGAGCGCTGGCTCGACCACGCCGCCCCGTCCCCCGTCGTCCGCGCGCTCGAGCTGCTCAACGGCATGAGCCGACGGCACATGTCGGCGGCGAACCGGCTGGCCGTCAAGGACGCGCGCCGCGCCCTGCGGCAGGCCGTCGCCGACGGCGGCGACCCCGCACCGGACGCTCCCCCGGTCCCCCGCAACGGCGGGCCCGGCCGCCCCTTGTCCACGGTCGAGCAGCGCGTCCTCGACGTCCTCCGCGGCGACCGCGAGCAGGCCGACGAGCTCGTCGCCCTCCTCGGCGAGGAGGGCGCCCTCGCCGTCGCGCTCGAGCACGCCGCCGAGCAGACCGACGACGAGCCGCCGCCTACGGAGCCCCCGTGCTGACCGGCGACGAGCGCGACCAGGCGCCCACCGGCCGCGAGGCGACCGCTCCCGTCGAGCCGGTCGTCGAGCGCCGCACCGTGCCCGACGCCGCCGGGTCCCCGACCGAGGTCATCGTCGTCGACGGCGTGACCTACCCGGCGCGCTCGCCGTACCTCAAGCCGCTCGACGCGGTGATCGCCGACGGGCGCCGCCGCGGCCGCCGCCGGCTGGGAAGGCGGCCCCGGTGAGCCCGGGCGCCCGGCCGACCCGGCAGGCCCGGGCGGCGGAGCGCCGCCGCCGCGCCCGGCGGCTGACGGACCCGACCCCCACCTGCCCCTACGGGTGCGGCGCCCCCGTCGAGCGGGCCGCCCTCGACGGCGACGTCGTGCTCGTCAACCGGCTCCGCGCCGCGCCCGACGACGCCCGGGCCGTCATGGCGGTCCGCCGTACCGGCACCGGCGCGTGGGTCGCCCGGTCGCTGCGCTCCCCGTCCGCCCGGCCCCTCGAGCCGGGCGAGCACCGCCACCACGACCACGACGACGTCTGCACGGCCCGCGCCGGGTGGCTCGCCCGCAGGGGCGCCCAGGTCGCCGAGGGCGTCGTCGACATCACCAAGCCCCGGAGGACCACGTGAGCACCGCCACCGAGCCCATGCCCATCGACACCGCCGCCGGCGCCCGCTTCGCGGTGCTGCCGGTCAAGCAGCTCGTGCCGCACGCGAAGAACGTCCGCGTGGAGGTCGGCGACGTGTCCGAGCTCGCCGCGTCGATCAAGGCGCAGGGCGTGCTGCAGCCCCTCGTCGTCGCGCCGGCCGCGAAGAAGAAGGACCGGTGGGTCGTCATCGCCGGGCACCGGCGCCTCGCCGGCGCGAAGGTCGCCCGCCTGACCGAGGTGCCGTGCGTGGTCCGCGACGACCTCACCGAGGAGGCCGACCAGCTGCAGGCGATGCTCGTGGAGAACGGCCACCGGGTGGACCTCACCCCGGTGGAGGAGGGCGACGCCTACCGAGCCCTGACCCTCGACTACGGCGTCCCGCTCAAGGACCTCGCCGCCCGCGTCGGCCGCTCCCAGCAGATGGTCCGCGGCCGCATCACCCTGGCCACCTCCCCGGAGTCGGTGCGCACCCGCGTCATCGCCGGTCAGGTGCCGCTGGAACAGGCCATCGCACTGGCGGAGTTCGAGGACGACGACGTCGTGCGCACGTCCCTCGAGTCGGCGCTCGGCACGCCGTCGTGGGCGTGGGCGCTGCAGGTGGCCAAGGACCGCCGCGTCGCCCAGCGCAAGCTGCGCACCGAGACGAAGCTCGCCGAGCGGAACGAGTGGCGGCTCCTCACCCCGCAGGAGTGGGTGGCCACCGGCGGCGAGGCGGAGTTCCTCGAGGTCCTCGCCACCGACGCCATGTCGGCCGCTCGCGACGCGGTCTACGCGGCCCACGCCAACGAGGACGGCGAGGTCGACCAGGAGAGTGAGGCCGCCGCCGACGAGGCCGCCGGGGAAGCGCTGACGGCGTTCGAGCGCGACGGCCACCACACCTGCCCAGGGCACGCCGGCGTCGTCTACGAGGGCGAGAGCTTCACCTCGGTGCCCCACGTCGAATGGGTCTGCCTGCAGGCCCGGCTGCACGACAACGCCACGGGCCGCCAGGCGCCCGCCGACTCGACCGAGGAAACCCAGCCGGATCAGGCCGCCGAGCGTGCCCGGGCGGCCGAGGAGGCGCGCGCCCGTCAGGAGCAGCAGGCCGCGGCGCTCGCGGCCGCGGCCAAGGTCCGCCGCCGCCACCTCGGCGAGCACGTCCGCGGGACCGACGACAAGGCCGCCCGCCGCCACCTCGTCGCCCAGGTCGCACGCACCGTCGACACCCGCTTCGGGCGCCAGCCCGTCGCCTGGCCGATCGCCGACGTCCTCGGCATCACCTTCCCGCCGCCCCGCCAGGCACCCGAAAATGCCGACTACGACGCCCGCCAGCGCCTCCGCGAGCAGGACGCCGCCGACCGCCGCGACGTCGTCACCGAGGCCCTCGCCGGGTGGGGCGTCCTCGAGCTCGTCGGCCTCGTCTCGCTGAGCCAGCTGCTCGACCGCGACGAGGAGCTGACCAGCGCCGAGCCGTGGGCCTGGCGCCGTGCCACCGGCTGGCTGCAGCAGGTCGCCGCGACGGGGTACGAGTGGTCGCCCGTCGAGCTCGAGTTCCTGCCCGAGGGCGTGCTCGCCGACGACGCCGCGTCCGAGGACGTCGGGTCGTGACCGGGCCGGCCACCCGGGTGGGCCTGGTCCGCCTCGACCAGGTCGACTTCCACCCCCACAACATTCGCCGCGACCTCGGGGACCTGCGCTCGCTGTCGGACTCCCTCCTCGCCTACGGGTGCGTGCAGCCCATCAGCGTCGAGCGGTGGGGCGACCGGCTCCGGCTGCGCGCCGGCCACCGCCGCGTCGCCGCGGCCCGGGTCGCGGGCATCAAGACGCTCCCGGCGGTCATCCACGCCGACCCGCTGCCGCTGCGGGACTGGCTCGCGGCGTCGGTGCAGGAGAACGTCCAGCGCGCCGCCATCGACGACCAGGAGCGCGCCCGCACCGTCCGGCGCCTGCGCGACCTCAAGGCCACCTGGCAGGAGGTCGCGGCGATCTTCGGTGTGTCCGTCGCCACGGTGCAGCGCTACGGCGCCGGCGTCGAGGACCCCGCGCCCGCCGCCGCAGCGGCGCCGGTCACGGACATCACCCACGAGGTGACCAACCCGGGCGGCTGCACCGTCCTGCGCGGCGGTGACGCCCCCGCCGCCGCGCCGCGGGCGCCGCGCCCCCGCTCGACCGTCGCCGTCCGCCACCTCGTCGAGGTCCTCGACCGGTGGTCCGACGCCGCCCCCTCCGCCCTTCTCGACGAGCTCCGCGCGCTCGCCGACACCGGCCGCCTCCCCCAGCAGTCCACGCCCGCCCACGACGCCGCCAGGAGCCCTCGATGACCGTCCTCGCCGACGCCCCAGCCACGCCCACCACCGACGGCCCACGGCGGGGCCTGGCCGCGCAGGTCGCCCAGGAGGAGCTCGCCCGCGCGCTCGCCTTCGTCCGCTCCGCCGGCGCCGGCGCCCGGCGCGGCGGCCGGCACGTGCTCCTCGAGCACGACGGCACCGCCCTGACCATCACCGGCGGCGACCACGACCAGGCCCGCACCGTCGAGGCCTCCGCCCGGATCGTCTGCCCCGGCGCGAAGGGCCGGGTGCTCGCCGCCGCGGCGGACCTGCCCGCCCTCGTGAGGGCCATCGGCCGCCGCGCCACCGTCCACCTGTCCGTCGGGACCGCCCCCCGCGCGTCCGAGCTCCACGACGGCGGGCCCCGCCTGTACGTCGAGGGCGCCGGCGCCTCCTACGGCGTACCCCTCGGCAGCCTCGACGACGACTGGGCCGACCTCGACGCCGCCCCCGCCGTCCTCCTCGCCACCATGACCGGCGAGGCCATGGCCGCGACCGCCCGCCCCGCCTACGCCGCCTCCCACGACTACTCGCTGCCGATCCTCAGCGCCGTCCGCGTCCACCTCGACGACGACCAGGTCACCACCGCCGCGACCGACCGGTACCGCTTCGCCCGCGCCACCGCCCCCGCCACCATCACCGAGCCCACCCGCGACCTCCTCGTCCCCTCCGGCGCCCTGACCGCGCTCGCGGACCGGTGGCGGGCCGAGCGGGCCGTCTGGTGGCACCGCCTCGACGGGGCCGCCAACCGCCCCAACCTCGTGCGCTGGTCCGCGGGCGGCGAGACCTGGACCCAGCTGGTCGTCGACGGCGAGTACCCGAAGATCGACGCCCTGCTGCCCGACGTCGCCGACCGCCACACCTGGGTCGACGTCGACCGGGACGCGCTGCTCACCGCCTTCGCCCGCGTGTCCGTCCTCGCGGCCATGAACGACCCGCTCAGCATCGAGCTCGCCCGCGGGCCCGAGGCCGCGGTGCTGCGCGTGTCCTCGACGTCCCACGGCGGCGAAGCCCACACCGCCGTCCCCGTCGTCGCCTGGTCCGCCCCCGGCGACGAGCCCGGGCGCATCGCGATCGCGCTCAACCGCGGGTTCGCGCCCGAGCTGCTGCGCTCGCTGACGGCCACCACCGTGCGCCTCGTCTTCGACGACGACTACCCCACCCGCAAGCCCGTCGTCGCGCTGCAGTCCCCGGTGCGCCCCACCCCCGACCCCGACGACCTCGCCGCCACCCCCGAGGCCGACGACCACCTCGTGTCGCTGCTCATGCCCGTCCGCATGGCCGGCTGACCCGCCCCGTGCCCACGCCGCCCGCCGACCACCCGGCCCTCGACCTCGAGCTGCCGGCGCCCGCGCCACCCCCGGCGCCCCGGCGGGCGGCGGCACGCCCCGCGACCACCCCGCGCCCGGCCCTCGGCGCCACCCCCGCCGACACCTGGTGGGACCACCTCACCCCCGACCGGCGCGCACAGATCCACCGCTGGATCACCCAGCGCACCCACCACCACGACCACGTCGACGGCCAGCTGGACGCCCTCGACGCGCTCATCGACGACAGCGGAGTCCCCCGATGACCGAGCTCACCAACGCCGACCTGCGCGACCTCCGCGCCCACCTGGTGCCGCAGACCTCACTCGACGCTCGGCTCGCCATCCGCGCCGTCGACGAGCTGATCGCTCTCCGCAAGGACCCGCGCGACGAGCACCACACGATGACCGAGCTCTACGACTACCGGATGCTCTACAACGCCCACGCGGCCCGCGGGTGGCTGGCTGAGGGCGTCGCCGTCGTCCGGTCGTGGCGGCACTCCGACGGCGAGCCGTGCTTCGGCGGCGGGTGGTTCATCGTGAGCGCGACGCTGCCGACCGGGCAGGTGTCCAACCACTACCGCGCCGAGCACTGGGACCTCTTCGACTTCGTGCCCGAGGTCGACCTACCGCCGGCCTACGACGGACACACGCCCGCCGTCGCCGCCGACCGACTCCGCGCCGACGCTCTCCGCGGCCGGGTGAAGGCCGACCACGACCTGTGGCTCGTCGACGCCTCGTTCGTCGTCCACGGGCGGGAGCAGGCGTACCACTGGGCCATGCTCGGCCACACGGTCGAGCGCGTGCGCATCGACGCCGATCAGCGCGAGGCCGGTACATGACTGCCGCGGCAGTCCTCGCCGCCGTCGCGCTCGGGGTACTCGCCGGCGCCGCGGCCGCCCTCTCCGGCCTCCACGCCCTCGACGCCCTCCGATCGCGCGACGAAGAGGCAGCCCTCCTCGGCGTCCTTCTCCTCGCGCTCGCGCTGCTCCTCCTCGCGGCCGCCTGCGCCGTCGGGTCCCTCGCGTGAGCGTCACCGGCCGCGCTCGCGGCCCGCCGCCGACCAGAACCACCCCGGCGAACCACCCACCAGCGCCCCAGCGCGCCGACCACCACCGACAGGAGACCGCCACCCATGGTGTGGAGCCGCAAGGGCGACAACGCCGCGACCCACCCCAAGGCGCTCGCGGTCAAGGCCCTCGCCGTCCGCGAGGGCGACCCCCGGCTCTTCAACGAGGTCCGCGGCTTCATCGACGGGTGCTACAGCGAGAGCGCCGGCCACAAGACGGACTACCTCGTCACCGAGGGCATGGCCATCGACCAGGGCGGCGTCGAGCGCTGGGAGGAGCTCGTGCGCGTCGCGGTCAAGGTCGGGCTGATGACCAAGGTGCCGCGGCGCCGCGAGTGGATGCTCTTCGACGACCCGGCCTACGTGCACCTCCGCCTCAAGGCCGACGTCGACTGGGAGGCCCAGCGCAAGCGGGACCTCCGCGACGACCGGCTCATCGGGCCCGTCCGGCTCCGCGACGGCGACGAGTGCCGCTACTGCCCCCGGATCGTGACCTGGGGGCCCGGCCACCGCGTCGGCAACATCTACGGCACCTACGACCACTTCCCGCCCCGCCAGGCCGCGACCGTCGACACGCTCTTCGTCGTCTGCGGCAAGTGCAACACCCAGCGCAACGGCCGCGTCGGCCAGCCCGCGCCGCCGGACAACGTCCGCGACCAGCTCCCCCCGCTCAAGCCCGCCCCGGTGCGCCCGTACTACTCGCGGGAGAGCGCCGAATTCCTCACCCGGCTCGGCTACCACGTCACCCCCACGGGCGACGGCACGGTGCAGCAGGAGCAGCAGCCAGCGCCCAGCGCCCAGACCCGCGCCACGCGGGCCCAGGAGCAGCAGGCAGCGCCCAGCGCCCGGCCCCGCCCCGCCACCGCAGCAGGAGCAGCCACAGGCGCCCAGCGCGAGACGTCAGCCACCCCCGACGGGCTCACCGCTTCTGCCGGTCCGGCAGATCCGTGCCCTCCGTGTCGGGACGGGCCGGGACGGGACGGGTCGGGCGCCGCTTCCCCCAGCCCTCCACCTGCCGCACGCGCATCGCCATCCCCGACCGACGCCATCCCCCTGCCCTCACCAGGCCGCGCCCGCCCGCCACGTCGGCGAGGCGCCCGCGGTCGAGGAGCACGCCGCACCACCGAGGAGACCTGATGCCACGACCACGAGAGCTCGTGCTGCCGACCGGGCCGTCGCGCGAAGCTCACCCTGACGGCGAGCAGCTGCTCGAGGAGGCCATGCCCCGGGCGCTGGCGCTGGCCGGTGCCGTGCGGGACGAGGGCGTCGAGGGAGTCGCCGCCGTCACCGACCGGCTGGAGCGGGACGAGCTCGTGGCCCTGGCCGTCGCCCTGGCCGCGCTGGTCGACGTCGACGCGCCGGCGTCCGACCTGCTCGCCTGGGCTGAGCCGGCGCCCGAGTCGCCCGAGCAGCTGCGCTCCTGGCACGCGGCGTGGAAGCGCGGACGCCGCGACGAGGAGACCGCCGCGGGTGAGCGCCGCTACCAGTCGTGGCGGCGGGCGGAGCAGCGTCGCCGCGGCCAGCTTCGCGTCGTCCCCGCCGAGGTGGCGTCGTGACCGGGCAGGCGCTGTCGGTCGCGCAGGAGGCGCTGCTGCTGACCCACCAGCCGCCGGCCGAGGCGGCTGACGCCGACCGCTGGCTGCTGCGCGTGGAGTGTGGCGTCCAGGACCCGGCGTCGTGGCTGTCGGCCAACGACCGCAGGAACCGCCACGCCCAGAACCGCCTGACGCAGAACTGGCGGGCCGCCGCCGGGTGGGCCGTCAGGGGGCGGCTGCGCAGCGTCCGCCTGCAGCGCGCGCACATCGTCGCGGTGCTGCACCACGGTGACGGCCAGCGGCGCGACACGGCGAACTACGCGCCGACGGTCAAGGCCGTCGTGGACGGCCTCGTCGACGGAGGGCTGCTGCCCGACGACGACCGCCGCCACCTCGAGGGCCCGGACCTCCGCGTCGGGTCGCCCACCGGGTGGGCGCGCCACGCCGTGATGGATCCGCCGATGGCGGCGGTGACGCTGCTCGTCACCGACCTCGGCGAGGCCCTGCCCGGCCCGCCCGCGCGCCGCCGGCGGCCGCGGTGAAGACGGCCGCGCAGCCGTGCTGCGTCGAGATGTCGCGAGTCGCCTGCGCCGGCTGCCGTCAGCTGCTGCCCGTCCTCGACGTCGAGGAGGGCCACACCCGGCACGCGACCTGCGGGCCGCTGTTCCCCAAGACCACGACCAGGAGGAAGCGCACGTGAAGCGCTGGGACGACGTCCGCTCGTGCGCGGCCTGCGGCGGCGAGGTGGTCTGGGATGACGAGGACGCTCGGTGGCTGCACGTCCTGTCGGGCGCGGACCACATCGCCGTCGCGCCGCCAACTCACGTCGTGCG
Source organism: Pseudokineococcus marinus (assembly GCF_013004605.1). Classification (GTDB taxonomy): domain Bacteria; phylum Actinomycetota; class Actinomycetes; order Actinomycetales; family Quadrisphaeraceae; genus Pseudokineococcus; species Pseudokineococcus marinus. The sequence goes on along the minus strand of NZ_JABEMA010000004.1, from coordinate 34,717 downwards.
GTCCGAGGTGCTCGTCGACGTCGACGCCGTCTCGTCGCTGCTACAGGCCGAGGGTGGCAACGTCCCGCGCGCGACCACCGCGGTGGTGCAGGAGCTCACCCACGAGTCGACGCCGCGGCTGTGTCCGGGCCAGTGCGGTGCCCGGTGGCGGTCGGCGGTGCGCCGCGCCGTCGAGGCCGTGGCCGATGCCGAGCGGACCGACCGGGCGGTCGACCCGGTGGCGCTGCAGGGGCGGGCGTTCCCGAACGCCGGCGAGCCGGTGTGGTGCGCCGACGACGCCGCGGCGATCGTGAAGGCGCTGGGTCGGCTGCCGGACCTGGTCGCCGCGGTCAACGTCCGCGGCGACGGCCGGCTCAACGCCGGCCGCGACGGTGAGGTCGACGTCCGCTCGACCGAGGTGCACGCACCCTCGCCCTCGCCGGCCCACGACCTCTTCGACGCCGCGGTCCGGTGGGCCGCAGCCGAGGCGGCCCGGGTGGCCGAGGCGGTCACCGGCGGCCGGGGCGCCGACAACGACCCGCTGGCCGCGCTCTCGGAGCAGTGGCTGACCCGGGCGGTCGCCTACCTCGTCGAGCACGCCGACGTCTGGCTCGGCGACCTCGTCGACGGCGAGACCGCCGGGCGGGCGACGCTGCGGTGGGAGACCGACCTCGAGCGAGCCACGGGCCTCGACCTCGTGCACCGGCTCCCGGGCCGCTGCCCCGGCTGCAGCACCCGGGCGCTGACGCGCGCCGTCGGCGACGACGTCGTGCGCTGCGGCCGCTGCGGCTGGTCGAAGACCCACGCCGACTACCTCCTCGGCCGCGCCGAGACCGAGGCCGCCCAGCGCGCCGAGGCCCGGCGCCAGCGCCTCGAGGCACGTCGCGGGCGGACCGCATGAGCGGGCCCGCGCTTCTCACGACGGCGGACGCCGCCCTATTAGCGGGCGTGTCCCCGGCGACCGTGCGCGACTGGCAACGTCGCGGCCTCCTCAAGGCGCGGGGGCGACGCGGTCGCTCGTCTCTCTGGGCGGCTGACGATATTCTGGACGTCGAAGCTCAGACATTCTCTCGGGACTGCTCAGGTCGAACCTCAACGCGCTGACGCCACAGCCGCCAGGGGAAGAGGGGCACCACCTCTTGGCGGGCATCCTCCCGGAAGGCGTCGACGGCCGCACCGACACGGCCAGTCGCTTCCATGGACGTCATTTGACTGACGGTCGTCATTTCGGTGAAAAGCTGCTGGGCGCTTGCCTCGACTTCCGGACCGGCAAACATGCGGACCATCTGGAAAGCACGCATATTTTCTTGGAGGTCCAGAATGGCCTGCTTATCTCCTGAGTAGTGATCCCTCTCAATGCGCAAGCGGAGCGTCGTCAGAGCGCTGGTGACGAAGGCGGCGTAGTGCTCGGCCCTGGCCTGTCGCAACCAGCCACGATGGCCGAGGTAGGCGCCGAGGACGGCAGCCGCTAGGGCAACCAGCAGAGCATCCATGGCGCGCACCGTAGGCGGGTTCTTGCCGTAGACGCTGGGTGATGCCACACTTCCCAACAGCACCCGTCTGCCTAGTCGGCGGGTTGAGCCCCGCGGCCGCCGGCCCGGGGCTCGCGTCATCTCGGGGGCGGTGAGCGTGGGTAAGCCGACGAGCTCCACCGCGCGAGGCCTGGGCTACCGCCACCAGCAGCGCCGGGCCTACCTGCTGCGCGTCACACCGGACGGAACGCCGTGCTGGTGGTGCGGGCGGCCGATGTACCCGCAGACCCAGCCGGGGACGCTTGATGCCGACCACGGCCGAGCGAGGGCTCACGGCGGGCACCAGGCGGACCGACTGCTCCACTCACCGTGCAACCGGTCCCGGGGTGACGGGTCCCGCGACCACCTGCGCCCGGCCCTGACCGGCGTGCCGGTGCAGCGCTCGCGGCGGCCCGTGACCAGCCGGGACTGGTGAGACCGGCTGGGGCGCAGCGCCGGACCGCTAGAAAATCCAGCGAGCCGGCGCCTAGACCCCGCGCCCAGCCAGGAAATCTCTCCCCACGGGTCGAACGCCCGAGCCGGATGAGCGGGAGGCGTAGCGGTGGACGGTGACGACGTCGAGCACGACGGCGGGGACGTCTTCTCCACCGCCGTAGCGCGTCTCGCGCCGCAGGGCCGGGCGCTCTACGACGAGCTCACGGCGACCGGGACCGTAACGACGGCGCGGCGGCTCCTCGTTATGGAGGCCGCGCGCATGGTCGACCGCCTCGAGCACCTCGACCGGGTGCTCGACGGTGACGGCGAGACGTGGGCTCAGATCTCTCTCCCCGCCCGCGAGGGGGAGCCGCTCGTGCTGCAGGTCGGCAACGCGATGGTCGAGGCGCGGCAGACGGCGACCGGGCTGCGGCACCTGCTGGGCCAGCTGACGACCGCCGCGGCGGGCCAGGACGCCGACGAGGAGGCGGGCGGTGTCGACGCCAACGAGTTCACCCGCCGCCGTCAGGCCCGCGAGGCCGCGGCACGGGGCTCAGCGGCCCCGGGTGCTGTGGACCCCGCCGGGCGCTGACTACGGCCTCGGCGAGGACGCCGTCGCGTGGTGCGAGTCCGTGGGCATGCGCCTGGACCCGTGGCAGGCGTGGTCGCTGAAGATGATGCTCGGCGAGCGTCCAGCCGGGGACGACGACGGCGAGGGCCCGCCGCTGCGGTGGGCCGCCGGCACGGCTGGGCTGGTCGTGCCCCGGCAGAACGGCAAGGGCACGGTGCTCGAGGCCCGCGAGGCCGTGGCGCTGTACCTGCTCGGCGACGAGCTCGTCGTGCACTCCGCGCACGAGGCCTCGACGGCCGGGAAGCACTTCGCCCGGCTGCGGCGGCTCTTCGAGTCCCACCGCGACCTGCGCAAGCAGCTGCTGCCCGGCGACCCGTCGCGGTCCTTCCGCTTCGCCAACGGCGAGCAGGCGATCCGCCTGCGCACCGGGGCGACGATCGAGTTCCGCACCCGCACGAAGTCCGGCGGCCGCGGCTTCTCCGGTGACCTCGTCGTCTTCGACGAGGCCATGTACGCCCCGGCGGCGCAGGTCAACGCGCTGCGCCCGACGATGGCCGCCCGCCCGAACCCGCAGCTGATCTACGCGGCGTCGGCCGTCGACGTCAGCGAGCACCCCGACGGGCTCACCCTGACCCGGGTCCGCAACCGCGCGCTCGCCGGCGGCGACCCGTCGCTCTTCTACGGCGAGTGGTCCTCCCCCGGCGACAACCCGGAGCAGGCCGACGTCGACGACGACGACGCGATCGCCACGGCCAACCCGGCGCTGGGCTACCGGCTGTCGTGGGCGGGCATCGACGCGGAGCGGCCCGACATGACCCGCCGCGGCTTCGCCGTCGAGCGCATGGGCGTCGGCGCGTGGCCGGTCGAGCAGCAGGCCGCCGGCGGCGCCCTCGACTTCGCCCGGTGGCGCGAGCTCGCCGACCACGACGAGCCCATCACCGACCCGGTCGCTCTCGCCGTCGACACCAACCCGGTGCGCTCCTCGACGGCCGTCATGGTCGCCGGGTGGACCCCGTCCGGGCGGATCCGCGTCGAGGTCGTCGAGCGTGAGCGCGGCACCGGGTGGGTCGTCGACCGGCTGCTCGGGCTCATCGCGAAGTGGGACCCGTGCGCGCTCGTGCTCGACGCCAAGGGCCCCGCCGCCGCGCTCCTGCCGGACCTCCGCAAGGCAGGCATCGAGCCGGCCGTCACCACCTACGGCGAGCTCGTCGAGGCCTGCAGCGGGTGGACCGACGCCCTCAACGACGGGCTGCTCGCGCACCGCGATGACGTCCGCCTCAACGACGCCGTCCGCACCGCCCAGCGGCGCGGCACGTCCGACCAGCTGCTCTTCGCCCGCGCGAAGGGCGGCGAGGACATCACCCCGCTCGTCGGCGGAGCGCTCGCGGTGTGGGGGCTGCGCCGCTTCGGCGAGGCGCCCGCCCCGATGGCGCTGCCGCAGTCCGACGTCTTGGCCGCCGCTGCGGCCGCCGACGCCGCCGGCGGCGGCGACCTGGCCACGATCGGCTTCTGACGACGGGAGGTGCTCGTGGCCCGTCCCACGGTCCGCGCCTCCCGCGTCGCTGGGCACCGCCCCGCCGCGATCGCCCGCCCGCGCGCCGCGGTGGAGCCGGCGCCGCCGGTCGTCGCCGCACCGACGTCGGAGGTCGGCTACGCGCTGTCCTCGACGTCGTGGTGGTCGGCGCTCCTCGAGGAGGAGACGCCCGAGCTGCGGTGGCCGCAGGCGGTCCAGGTCTACGACCGGATGCGCAAGCAGGACGGGCAGGTCCGCTCGGTCCTGCGGGCCGTGACGATGCCGCTGCAGCGCACCCGCTGGTACGTCGACCCGAACGGCGCTGACCCGGCCGTCGTGCAGCTCGTCGCCGAGGACCTCGGGCTGCCCGTCGGGATGGGCGTGCCCGGCGAGGGCGCCGGCCCGGCCACGACGGTGCCGCGCTCGCGGGACCGCTTCTCGTGGCCGCAGCACCTGCAGGAGGCGCTGCTGTGCCTGCCGTTCGGGCACTCCTTCTTCGAGCAGGTGTACCGGATCGACGGGCAGGGCCGGGCGCGGCTGCGCAAGCTCGCGCCGCGGCTCCCCCGGACGCTGTCGGCCATCAACGTCGCCTCGGACGGCGGGCTCGTGTCGATCGAGCAGCAGCCGCCGGCGGACCGGCGCGGCCGGGTCGAGAAGGTCGTCATCCCGGTGGACCGGCTCGTCGCCTACGTCAACGAGCGTGAGGGCGGCGACTGGCGGGGCACGTCGATGCTCCGGGCGGCCTACAAGCACTGGCTCATCAAGGACCGGCTCATCCGCACGCAGGCGCAGATGATCGACCGGAACGGGATGGGCGTGCCGCTGTACAAGGCGGCCAGCGCGCTCGAGGAGGAGCTCACCGCGGGACGGAAGCTCGCGACGCAGTGGCGCTCGGGCCTGACGGCCGGCGCGGCGGTGCCCGCCGACGCCGACCTCGTGCTCCGCGGCGTCGAGGGCGACCTGCCCGACGCCATGGCGCCGATCCGCTACCACGACGAGCAGATCGGCCGGACGGCGCTGGGGCACTTCCTCAACCTCGGTCAGCAGACCGGCTCGTGGGCGCTCGGCAGCACCTTCGCGGACTTCTTCACGCTGTCGCTGCAGACGGTCGCCATGCAGATCGCCGACATCGCCAACCAGCACGTCGTCGAGGACCTCGTCGACCTCAACTTCGGGCCCGACGCCGCGGTGCCGCTGCTGCGCTTCGACGAGATCGGCTCGCGGAACGCCGCGACGGCCGACGCCATCAAGTGGCTCGTCGACGCCGGGGTGGTCTTCCCCGACCGCGAGCTCGAGGAGTTCGTGCGCACGACCTTCGGCCTGCCGCCCAAGGCGCTCCCGCCCGCACCGACAGAGGGGACGACGTCGTGACGCAGCTGGCCGACCGCTTCCACTTCCTCGCCCGAACGGGCGGCCGGGACAAGACGCCGGTGCGCGCGACCGCGCCGTCGGTCGGCGGGACGGCGGCCGTAGCGGTGCTGCGGCTGTACGACCCGATCGACTCGTGGGGCGAGTGGTTCGGCGTCTCGGCGAAGGAGTTCGCCGCGGTCCTCGACGAGCTGCCCGCCACCACGACGACGGTCGAGCTGCACGTCAACTCCCCCGGCGGCGAGGTGTGGGAGGGCCTGGCGATCTACAACGCGCTGCGCCAGCACCCGGCTCGCGTCGTTGTGGTCGTCGACGGCATCGCCGCCTCCGCCGCGTCCGTAGTCGCGATGGCCGGCGACGAGGTCGTCATGTCGCCCGGCGCCGAACTGATGGTCCACGACGCGTGGGGCCTGTGCGTCGGCGACGCCGCCGAGATGGAGCGCATGGCCGCGGACCTCTCCCGCGAGTCCCAGAACCTCGCCGGGCTGTACGCCCGCCGCGCCGGCGGCACCGCCGACGAGTGGCGCGACGTCATGCGCGCCGAGACGTGGTTCACCGCCGAGGAGGCCGTCGCCTCAGGGCTCGCTGACCGCGTCGACGAGGACGGCGACGAGGAGCAGGCCGCGACCGCGCGGGCCCGCTTCGACCTGTCGGTCTTCGCCCACGCCGGCCGCGCCGCCGCGCCGGCCCCCCACACCCCCGCTCCGGCGCCCGCCGGGTCCGGGTCCACCCCCCTGCAGGAAGGGAGCCGCGCCGTGGCCTTCACGGACGAGCAGCTCACGACCATGCGCCAGGAGCTCGGGCTCGGCGGTGACGCCGACGAGGCGACCATCGTCGCCGCGCTCACCGAGGCGCTCGCCGAGCGCGCCGAGCCGTCGGCGCCCTCCCCCACCGCGTCGCTGCCCGAGGGCACGTCCCTCATCGAGACGGCGACGCTCGACGAGCTGCGCGCGGACGCCCGCGCGGGCCGCGAGGCCCGCACGCAGCAGATCACCGACCGCAACGACGCTCTGGTGCGCGCGGCCGTCGACGACGGGCGCATCCCGCCGGTGCGCGCCGACCACTGGCGTGCCCAGCTGGCCGCCGACCCGGGCGCCGCCGAGGTCCTGGCCTCGCTCGAGCCCGGCACCGTGCCGCTGGCCGCCAAGGGCCACGACGGCGACCACGACGGCGCGGGCAACGACCCGGTCGCCGACGTCCGCGAGAGCCCCGTCTACCGGAACTGGAGGGTCTGACATGGCCGGAGCAGTCATGCGCACGAAGACCGGGCCGAAGACCTTCGTCCCGGCCGAGCCGATCCTCGGTGGCCAGCTGGTGGAGGCCCGCGCCGCGGGCCGCGTCGGCGTCGCCGCCGCGGACTCCGCGAAGGTCCTCGGGGTCGCCGTCGTCGACGGCATCGCCCCCGAGGCCCAGGTCACCACGCCGGTCGACGTCGGCGGGCGCTCGGTGCTCAACACCGCGGTGCTCCCGGCGGCCGTCTCGGTCGCCTACGGCGGCATCGAGGTGCCCGTGAGGTACTCCGGCGCGGCCGCCTTCGGCGACCGCCTCAAGGCCGCCGCCGGCGGCACCGTCGTCGCGGCCGGCGCCACGCCGGACGCCCGTCTCGTCGTCGGCATCTGCACCGAGCCCCTGGGGGTCGCCTCCGGCGCCACCGGGCTCATGCGGACCGCCTGAGCCTGGAGGAGAAGAAGATGCCCACGACCGTCACGAGCGTCACGGACGGCGGCCGCACCACGGTCGCCGACCTCGTCGGCGCCCCCCTCGCGATCCCCGCCCGCATCATCGAGATGCTGCAGGGCACGTCGGTGATCCCGGCGCTGCTGCGCGACGCCGGCGCGAACACCAACGGCCTGGTCTCCTTCGAGGAGTCCACACCCCTCTTCCTCGGCGACGACGTCGCCACCGTCGCCGAGTTCGGCGAGATCCCGGTGGCGGCCGGCCAGCGCGGCCTGCCGCGCATCTCCATCGGCCTCAAGGACGCCCTCGGCATCCGCGTGTCCCTCGAGATGCGGGACGAGAACAAGCTGGACCAGGTCAACACCCAGGTCCGGCAGCTCGTCAACACGATGCTGCGCGCCGAGGTGCGGGCCCTGCGGGCCACGCTCCTCAACCCGGCGATCCCGACCGTGCCGGCCGCGGCGGCGTGGGACACCCCGACGGCGCGCATCCGCCACGACATCTTCGCCGCGCAGGAGATCGTCGCCTCGGCCAAGCCGGACACCGGCCAGGACGATGACACCTTCGCCTTCGAGGCGGACACCGTCGTCATGCACGGCGGTCTCAAGCCGGCGCTCATGGACAACGACGAGTTCCTCGCGATCTACAAGGACGGGCTCGCGGAGGAGAACCCGGCCTACACGGGCACGCTCCCGCGGACCATCGCCGGGATGACGGGGCTCACGTCGCGCTTCTGGCCGCGTGACCGGGTGCTCGTCACCGAGGCCGGCACCGTCGGCTTCTGGTCCGACACCCGCCCGCTCGGCGTCACCCCGCTGTACGGCGAGGGCGGCGGCCCCAACGGCGGCCCGACGGAGTCCTGGCGCTGCGACGCCACCCGCAAGCGGGTCCTCGGCGTCGACCAGCCCAAGGCGGCGTGCTGGATCACGGGGGTGCGGTCGGCGTGAGCGTGACGTCCCCCGACGAGATCAAGGCCGGCCGGTACGAGGTCGCCGCCGTCCAGCTCGACGTGCCGACGTCGAAGCCCGGGCAGCCGCTGACCTACGTCCGGCACCGCACCGGCGCGCTCGTCGACCTCGACGCGGCCGAGGCCCGGCGGCTCGTGCTCGCGGGCGCGGTCGTCGAGCCGGGCGCCCGGGAGAAGGCCGCCGCGGAGGCCGCGAAGGCCGTCTACGAGGCGGCGCTCGCGGCGCTGTCCCCGGAGGCCCGCGCGGCCATCACGGGGCAGCCGGTGCGGCGCCGGCGCGCGCAGCCGTCGACCCCGCCGACCGGGGGCGCCCCGACGCCCCCGCCGACGGAGACCGACACGGGCGCCGACGAGCCGGACGACGACGCCGAGGGCGCCGACGAGCCGGACGAGGCGCCCGACGGCGGCCAGGACAGCGACGGGCCGCAGCGTCCGCCGCGCGTCGCGGCGAAGGCCGTGTGGGCCGACTACGTCGTCGAGACCGGCGTGCTGCCCCGCGAGGAGGCCGACGCCCTGACGAAGGACGAGCTCGTGGCCCGGGTCCGCGAGCACGAGGCGCAGCAGACGGAGGGCTGACGTGGCCGAGCCGCTCGTGACGCCCGACGAGGTCCGCGAGTGGCTCGGCCGCGACGACACGGCCGTCCCCGACGGCCGGGCGGTCCTCGCCGTCCGGGTCGTCGAGGGCTGGCTCCGCGGCGCGACCGGCCTGGCCGAGTGGCCCGACCCGGTGCCCGAGGCGCTGTGGTCCGCGTGCCTGGAGCTCGCGGGCCTGGCCGTCGACAACCCGACGTCGCGCTCGCAGTCCGTCACCGGCGACGAGTCCGACGGGTGGTTCGCCGCCCGCCGGGCCGAGATCCTCGCCGGCGTCACCGCGGCGCTGCGCACCGGCGGGACGCCGTCCGGGTCCTTCCCCGACCCGGTGGCGTGGCCGTGAGCCGCTACCACGACCGCGTCGTCGTCGTCCGGGCGAGCCTCGGCGAGCCGGGCCGCAACGGCGTCCGGGCGCGGGACTGGTCGGCGGCGCAGCGCTCGCAGCCGCTGGCGGCGTCGGTGCAGCCGCAGGCGGCCGACGAGGACGCCGGCGGACGGCAGACCACCGTGACGAGCTGGCGGCTCTTCGCCGGCCCGGCCACGGACCTGCTGCCCACCGACCGGATCGAGTGGGACGGCGTCCTCGACGAGACCACCGGACAGCCAGCCCCGCTCGAGGTGGACGGCGAGGTCGCCCGGTGGCGTCACCGCGGCGTCCCGCACCACGTCGAGGCGGTCCTGCGCCGCGTGACCAGCTGAGGGAGGGCCACGTGGCCGGTGGTCGCTACCCCGAGGCGACCGAGGCCCTGCGCCTCGGCCTCCTCGCCCTCCCGGACGTGGCCGCGCTCGCCGGCGACCGGGTCGGCACCGAGGTCGTCGGCGACGAGCCGTGCATCCAGCTCGACGTCATCGGCGGGCCGATGGGCTACGGCTCCGCGTCCCCGCTCGTGCAGATCGGCTGCTGGGGCCGCTACCTCGGCGACGGCACCGACGACGGGTCCGCGTGGCAGCTCGCCTCCGCGGTGACCGCCGACCGGGTCGGCGTCGAGTCGATCCGCGGGGAGCTCGACGGCGGGTGGGTCGCCGGCGTCGGCATCGACCTGCAGCCCTACACCTCCCCGGACCCGACCAACGACCGCCCCCGCTACCTGCTGACCGTGCGCATGCACACGAGCCCCCTGGAGTGAGCCCATGGCCACCACCGAGACCGTCGTCGCGACGAAGCCGCTGTACATCGGCCGCGCCCGCGCCCACAACGTCGGCGACGTCGTCCCGCCCGAGAACGTCGAGCGCAACGGCTGGGAGAAGGACGTCGCGAAGGCGTCCACGGCCGCCGGCCGCAAGGCCCTCGGCCTGACCAGCGACGCCACCGCCTCCCAGGCCGAGGCCGCCGCCCAGGCGTCCTCCTCCACCCGCAGCTGACCGTGGCCGTCGACGTCCGGCTCGTCCTCGACCAGGCGGCGATCGACGACCTGGAGGACGACGACGACGTCGAAGACCTCCTCGAGGACATCGGCGACGACATCGCCGACCGAGCCCGTGAGGGCGCCCCGGTGCTCACCGGGGCTGGCGCTCGCAGCATCCACGCCGAGCTCGACGTGGACGCCCAAGGGCCGTTCGTCGCTGTGGGCTGGTCCCCCGAGCAGTTCTACCTCCGCTTCGCGGAGGAGGGCACCGTGCGCCAGCGCGCCCAGCCGTTCCTGCGGCCGGCGTTCGAGGCGACCCGCATCTGACCACCCCGGCGCCGCCCGCGCCGGTCTCCGGCCCCCTGGCGCCCGCCTCGGGGCTCTTCGTGCTGTCCCCGTCCTGGAAGGACTCCGCTCATGGCCGTCGCTGGCGCTCGCGGCAACCCCCGCGCCCTGTCCCTCGGGCCGGGCCACCTGCTCATGGCCCCCATCGGCTCGGAGGAGCCGGTCGACCTGTCGTCGCCGTGGCCGGCGGCCTGGGGTCGCATCGGCTACACCGAGGAGGGCTCGACCTTCAACATGGAGACGTCCTTCGAGGACGTCCCCGTCGCCGAGGAGCTCGAGCCCCTCGACTCGGCCCCGACGGGCCGCACCGGCTCGGTGTCCTTCGCCTCGGCCGAGGTGACGACGCAGTCGCTGCGCCGGGCGATGAACGGCGGCACCATCACGACCGGGGCGGGCTTCAAGACGTTCGAGCCGCCGGAGCTCGGCGAGGAGCTCTACGTGATGATCGGCTTCGAGTCCGAGGACGGCAAGGAGCGCCACGTCTGGCGCAAGGGCAAGCAGACCGGGTCGGTCGAGATGGCGCGTCGCAAGGGCGCCGCGAAGACGACCATCAGCAACACCTTCACGCTGTACAAGCCCGACGACGGCAAGAAGTTCTTCAAGAGCATCATCAGCGACGAGCGCGAGCCTGCGGCGTGAGCCGCCGCTACGCCGCCGCCAAGCGGGCCGCCGTCGCCGAGCCGGTCACCTTCGAGCTGACCTACGAGGTCCCCGACCTCACGCCCGACGAGGCCACCGGCCAGCCGGTGCCCGACGCGGTCCGCGAGCAGGTGGAGACCTTCACCTGCCGCGGCCGCGTCCCGGTGCTGCTGCTGTCGGAGTTCGCCCGGCAGGCCGACCTCGACGCGGCGACCCCCGAGGGTGCCGCGCTCATCGCGGACTTCTTCCGCCACGCCTTCGGGCCCGGCGAGGACGACGTCCGCGAGTACAAGCGCTTCTACCGGCTCGTCGGTGAGCGCTTCGACGACGACGTCCTCATGGACGTCCTCGCCGGCCTGGTGGAGGACTTCGGAGGCCGCCCTACCGAGCGGCCCTCAACCTCTGCGCCTGGGCCCTCGCCGACTGGCACCTCCTCAACGGGAGGTGGGTCGCCGGCGGCGGCGCTCGAGGGGCCGGTGGTGACGCTGGCCGGGGACGGGCCGCCGGTCGCGGTGCAGCTGTCCGAGGACGAGCTCGCCGCGGTGCTCGCGGCCAGGAAGGCGCCGGCGGACTCCTCGACCTCGAGCTCGGGGACTTCCTCGACGTCGTCTACGCCCACGTCGTCGACGACGTCGCCTCGGAGGCGGAGCGCGAGCACCGCCGCGCGGTCGACGCGGCGCTCGAAGGCGACCTGACCGCCCCCGGCGGCACCGGCGGCCCGTCGACGTCGCGGCGGGCGCTGATCGCGCAGATGGAAGCCGAGGCGGGCTGAGGCCCGTCCTGGCGGGTACGGACGTCGTCGAGGGGGTAGGTGCTCGTGGCTCGCACCCTCGGCGACGCCTTCGTGACGGTGCGCCCGGACACCTCTGTGTTCCCCCGCGAGCTCGAGCGTGACCTGCGGGCGATCTTCTCCCGGGCGTCGGGCCGCGGCGTCACCGACGTCGAGGTTGGCGCGGACACCCGCCAGCTGCCCCGCCAGCTGCAGGCGGACGTGCGGGCCATCACCGCGCGGGTCTCCCGCGGGGGCGGCGCGGACGTCGAGGTGGGCGCGGACACGCGCCGTCTGCCGCGGGTCCTCGAGGGCCGGGTCATCGAGGCGTCGCGCCGGGTGTCCCGCTCGGGCGCCGGTGACGTCGAGGTGGGCGTCGACGGCGCCCGCCTGCCCCGCGAGCTGCAGACCCGCGTGGAGGACGCGGCCCGGCGGGTGGAGCGCTCCGGCGCGTCCGAGGTGGAGGTGCGCCCGGACACGCGGCGCTTCGACCGCGAGGTCCCCGAGCGCATCGGCCGCACGATGCGCCGGGCGGCCGGCGTCGCCGCGGCGGCCTTCGGTGCGCTGCAGGTCGGCTCGTTCTTCAAGGACGCCGTCGCTCAGGCCTCCGACCTGGACGAGTCGATGAACGTCGTCTCGCTGACCTTCCGCGAGGCCACGCCGGAGCTGGACACCTTCTTCAAGACCAGCGCGCAGTCCATCGGCCTCACCGAGGCAGCGGCGCGGCAGGCGGCGTCGAACATCGGCGGCCTGCTCAACAACATGGGCTACACGCGTAGCGAGTCGGCGCAGACGTCGAAGGCGGTGCTGACTCTCGGCGCCGACCTGGGGTCGGCCTTCAACAAGGACCCGGCGCAGGCCGTCGAGGCGATCGGCGCCGCCCTGCGCGGGGAGACCGAGCCGATCCGCGCCTTCAACGTGACCATCGACGACGCCCGGGTGAAGGCCAAGGCGCTCGAGATGGGCATGTACTCCGGCAAGGGCGCCCTCGACGCCAACGCCAAGGCGCAGGCCACCCTCGCGCTCATCACCCAGCAGACCGCCGACGTGCAGGGCGACTTCGCCAACACCTCGACGGGCCTGGCCAACGCGCAGCGGATCGCCGCCGCCGGGTGGGGCAACCTCACCGGCGTCATCGGCAAGGGCCTCCTGCCCGCGCAGACGACCCTGGTCAACCAGGTCAACACCGCGGTGCTGCCCGCGCTGACGGCCCTCGCCGAGGAGAAGGCGCCCGCGGTCGGTGCGGCGCTCGGTGACGCCGCCGAGCAGGTCGGCGCCTTCATCGTCGGGCTGGACCGCCGCGGCCCGATCGACGGCTTCACCGGCCGGGCGAACACGGCCGGCCTCGGCGTGCGCGCTCTCTTCGACGCCATGCGCGACGGCGACGTCACCTCCGACGGCTTCGTCGGCGACATGGAGCGCGCCGGCGTGAAGATCGGCGAGGTCATCGACGTCGTCAAGGACGCCGGCGACCAGGTGCAGCGCGCCGCCACCGTCGCCCGTGCGGCCTTCGCCGGCGAGGACGTCACCACCGTCGGGTGGCTCGGCCGCGTCGGTGACGCCGCCTACGCCGCCCGCGACGCCGTCGACGCGATCGCCGCCTTCGACTGGTCCTCCCTCGGCGCGGCCATCAAGGGCGCCGCCGGCGACGGCGACGAGCTCGGCCCCGCCCTGTCGTCGATCGCGACGTCGGCGGGCGAGCTGCTGCCCTTCGTCGTCGAGCTCATCCGCGAGGTCCCGTCCCTCTCGGACGTCCTCTCGGTCGCGGCTCCCGTGCTCGGCTTCTTCGCCGACCACGTCGACACGCTCATCGAGCTCATGCCGCTGCTCGTGGCCGGCTTCGTCGCCGTCAAGGTCGCCCAGGCGGCCGGGAACGTCGCCATGGCCGCCGCGGTGCCCCTGCGGGTCGCGGAGATCCTCTCCAACCAGCGGCACACCGCGGCGCTCGCGGCGAACACCGTGGCGATCAACGCGTCGTCCGCGGCGACCAAGGGCGCGACCGCCTCGGAGGTCGCGAGCACGGTCGCGAAGAACGGCGGCGTCGTCGCGTCCACGAAGCAGGTGGCCGCGACCGTGGCGGCTCGAGTGGCGCAGGTCGCCTCGACGGTCGCGACCGGAGCGATGACGGCCGCGCAGTGGGCGCTCAACGCGGCGATGACGGCCAACCCCATCGGGCTGGTCATCGCCGCGCTCGCCCTCCTCGTCGGCGGGCTGGTCTTCGCCTACAAGAACAGCGAGACCTTCAGGAACATCGTCGACGGCGCGCTGCGTGCGGTCGCCGACGCCGGCCGTTGGATGTGGGAGAACGTCCTGCAGCCGGTCTTCCAGGCCCTCGTCGCCGCGGTCATCGACGGGTGGCTGCGCTTCCAGGAGTTCCGGGACCGACTCTCCGCCGTCTGGGAGGTCGTCAAGATCGCCTTCCGTGAGGGCGCGCGAGCGGCCGTCGGGTCCTTCCTCGACCTGGTCGAGAAGGTCATCCGGGGCGCGGCCGACGCCTTCGGCTGGGTGCCGGGCATCGGCCCCAAGCTGCAGACGGCGGCCGACGAGTTCTCGAAGTTCAAGGACAAGGTCAACGCACAGCTGTCGGGCATCCAGGACCGCGACGTCAACATCCGCGCCCAGCTCGACGCCGGCGCGAAGTACCTGGCCGCCTCCCGCGGCGTCTCGGCGTCCGAGGCGCAAGCGCTCGCGCGCAAGATGCTTGCGTCGGGCGGTGCCGTGCGCGGCCCCGGCACGGAGACCTCCGACTCGATCCCGGCGATGCTCTCGAACAACGAGCACGTCTGGTCGGCGAAGGAGGTCTCCGCCGCGGGTGGGCACGCCGCTGTCGAGGCGATGCGTCGCGGCGTGCTTCGTCGTCGTGACGGCGGTCCGGTCGTCAACGGCCGGGAGTCGGCGGCCCGCTTCGGCCGCGCCTACGACGCGGCCACGGACGTCATGTTCGAGGACGGGTCGTGGCGTCCGCGCACGGCTGGCGGCACCGCGGCGGGCGCTGCGGCTGCGGCGGCTGCCCGCGCCGAGCTGGCGCGCCGACAGGGCTCCTCGTCCTCCCCGGGCCGCACGGGGCGCGGCGTGCACGTCACGAGCACGACGCCGCCCACGGGCGCGATCGACGACCTGGTGGGCACGCTCAACGCGTCGTCGCTGCGGCTGGTGCAGGAGGGCGCTGCGGCGGTCTCCACGATGACGGGCGCGGTCAACAAGGCCGCGGCCGCGGCGGCGGTGGCGACGTCGAACGGGACGGGGCCGCTGCCGCCGACCGCCGGGCCGTGGATGCGGCCGATGCGCGGCGGGCGGGTCACCAGCGAGTTCGGCATGCGCTTCCACCCGATCCGTCGGGTGATGCGCCTGCACAACGGCATCGACCTCGCCGGCGGCGCCAACGGCGGGCAGGTCTACGCCATGCAGGCCGGGCGGGTGCTGTCGGCGGGACCCTCGGGGTCCTACGGCAACTTCGTGCAGATCGCCCACGCCGGTGGCTACGTCACGGGCTACGCCCACCTGCGCGCCATCCAGGCGCGCGCCGGGCAGGTCATCGCCCGGGGCGGCCTGGTCGGCCTCGAGGGCGCCACGGGCGGCGTGACGGGCAAGCACCTGCACCAGAACGTCAAGCTCAACGGCTCCTTCATCAACCCTCGCCGCCTCGGCGTCTACGACGACGGCGGCGTGGCCACCGGCCGCGGCTACCTGCCGAAGCTGACGCCCCGCCCCGAGCGGGTCCTCTCGCCCCGGCAGACCGACACCTACGACCGGTCCCTGCCGGTGCTCGAGCGGCTCGTCGAGCTCGTCGAGCAGCGCGGGCAGCTGACCGGCGCCGGCGAGCAGCAGATCGGAGGGCTCTACGTGTCGGGCGACGTCGTCATCCGCAGCGACGAGGACCTCCGCGAGCTGCAGCGCTCGCAGCGGGACGCGCTCGCGGCGGCGGGGCTGCTGTCGTGAGCGTCGGGGTCTTCCCCGCCGCCTACCTCCCGCCCACGCAGCCCTTCCCCGCGGTCCCGCCGCGGGAGGCGCTGGAGCTGACGTGGGAGGGCTGGGACGGGTCGGTCTGGCCGCTGAACGCGGCTGGGTCGACGGTGCGGCTGACGACGGGCACGAAGGGCCTGGGGAAGGGGCCCGGCGAGCACCGGCGGGACTCCTCGCCGGCGCTGCCGGGTGAGCGGTGGCTGTCGTGGCAGGCGAAGCCCCGCCCGGTGGAGTGGGACCTGTACGTCTTCTCCAAGGGCGACGAGCAGGCCTACCTCGACCAGGAGGAGGCCTTCTGGCGGACCATGTCGCCGCGGCGCCCGGGCCGCTTCACGGTCCGGGCGCCGGGGCGGCCGGCGCGGACGCTGACGTGCCGGTTCGAGTCCGACGGCGAGTGGGCGTACCTGCGGGACCCGGTGCGCTTCGGGTGGGCCCGCTACCGGGTGTCGCTGATGGCCGACGACCAGCCGTACTGGGAGGGCGAGCCGGTCGTCACGGCCTTCAAGTCGGCCGAGCCGCGGTCCTTCCTCGGCGGCGGCCCGGTCGGTGAGCCGGGCGCCGGCCCGCCGCTGGTCATCGGCTCGGGGTCCTCCTTCGCCCGCGCGCGGATCGACAACCCGGGCGACGTCGAGACGTGGGTCGAGTGGATCGCGTGCGGGCCGTGCCCGCCGGGCCTGCAGCTCGGCGTGAACGGGAAGGTCGACATCCTCGGCTTCGAGATCGCCGACGGGCGCGCCGTCGTCCTCGACGGCGACCCGGGCCGTCAGTGGGCGCTCGAGGCGACCGTCGTCACCGACGCCGCCGGGCGGCCGACGTTCGACGAGGCGGGGCGGGTGCGGGTCCGCGACATCGCGGCGCCCGGCTCGGCGGGCGACCGCACCCACGAGCTGACCCGCCTGTCCTTCGCCCCGGTGCCGCCGGGGCGGGACGTGCCCCTGACGATCCGCATGGACGGCGGCACGGGCCTGGTGGGCGCCTCCCTCGTCCCGCTGCACGACAGGGGGTTCTGAGGTGCCCTCCCCCGCCGCGGCTGCCGTCCTCGCCGCCCTGGAGCCCGACGAGGCGCATCCGTTCCGGGTGCGGGTCTACGACCGGGAGCGGCGGCGCCTGGGGCTGCTCGGCGCGCCGCGGCTGCTCGTCGCCACGGGCCGCCACCTCGGCGTCAGCACGGCGACGATCGAGGTGCCCCTCGACCACCCGCGCGCGACGGCCCTGCAGCAGCAGGCCGCCCGCGTGGAGGTCGACTGGCGCGACCAGTACCTCCTCGGCGGTCGCACCGTCGTCGAGCCCGAGGACACCGGCGACGTCGAGGTCCTGCGCCTGCAGGTCTTCGACTACGCCGAGCTGCTCCGCCAGACCCTCGGGTGGGTCGACGCCTCCCGCCCCATCGAGGACCAGGGCCGGGAGTACGCCACCTGGCGGGGCACCACCGAGGGCGTCGTGAAGGCCATCGTGGGTGGGCAGTTCGCCCGCGTCGGCCTACCCGTGCAGATCGCCCCCAACCTCGGCCGCGGGCTGCCGAAGGTCACCGTCCGGTCCCGCTTCGACCAGCTCGACGAGCTCGTCTACCCCCTCCTCGAGGAAGCCGGCCTCGGCCTCACCATCCGCCCCACCGGGCCCGAGCACCGCCGCACCGGCCTCGTCCTCGACGTCCACGAGCCCCCCACCTACCCGGTGCGCCTGACGAAGGCCTCCGGCGTCGTGCGCTCCTCCCGCGTCAGCCTCGGCCGTCCCACCGCCACCCGCGTCATCGTCATGGGCGGCGGCGAGGGCAAGGACCGGGACCTGCGGCACTTCGCCGACTACCCCCTCGAGGCCCAGTACAACGTCGCGATCGAGACGACCGTCGACGCCCGCGACGCCCGCTCCGACCTCGACCGCGCGCTCGCCGACCAGGAGCGCCTGGCCGAGGACCCCGACGCCACCACCGCCCAGAAGAGCGCCGCGGCCGCGCTCGTCGCGACCGAGCGCACCGAGTACGAGGCCGAGCTCGCCGCCCGCGGCGCGGCCGCGCTCGCTGAGGGCGCTCCCCGCGGCTCAGCCTCGGTGCAGCTCTCCGAGACGAGGACCTTCCGCTTCGGCACCGGCGCGGTGCAGCTGGGCGCCCGCCTGCCGATGGCGCTCGCGGGCGGTGTGCAGCTCACGGAGCGGCTGCGGGAGGTGACCGTCTCCTGGGGCGGTCAGCAGCAGGTCCCGGCCCTGTCGGTGGGCGACCGGGACGAGTCCCCCGACGTGGTGCTCATCAAGGCGCTGAAGAAGGCGCAGTCGACCGTCCGCAGGCTCACCCGCAGGTAGGAGACCCCCATGCCGCTCGTCGCCCCGTTCGTGGAGTCCATCGGCTACGACGGCACGATCACCGAGGGGCAGCTCGCGGTGTGGGGCGCGGCCCTGGGGAGCCTGCCGGTGGTGCTGGGCGACGGGTCGTGGAAGGTCACGGCGGTGCCGGGTCAGCCGGAGCCGACCATCCAGATCGCGCCCGGGGCGGGTGTCGGGGACGCGGTGCGGGACACCACGGACGCGGCGTTCCGGATGACCCTGCCGGTGCCGTCCGGGACGGCCGACCGGTGGGACTGGATCACGGTGCGCCGGGACTGGCGGCCGACCCCGGAGGGCACTAGTGCCTTCACCCGGGTGGCGGGCGGCTCGTCGAATGCGGCGGTCCCGTCGTCGCTGGCGAAGAACCCGGGCGTGGTCGCCGACCAGATGCTGGCTCGGGTGCGGGTGCGGGGTGGCTCGACGGCCGTGCAGGCGATCGACGACCTGCGGGTGGTGGCGTCCCCGCAGTACGCCACCCTCAGCGACTTCGCGGCGGCCCTGGGCCGCGGCGGCGACGCCCCGGCGGGCACCGAGGTGCGCAAGCCGAACGGGGAGGCCTTCCGCTACTGGCGCGACGCCGCGGGCAACATCGTCGTGCAGGGCTTCGTCGAGCGCGGCGGCGTCCTCGACTCGGCCGCCGGCGGCATGTACACGACCCGGTCGGCGTCCCCGGTCCGTGGGGACGCGAACTGGAAGATCTGGAACTCCGACACGATCACCCTCGGCGAGGTCGCGGTCCCCGACCCGGGGCGCCCGTACCGCCTCGCGGTCGACTGGGGCTTCTGGGCCGGCGCCGAGGGCTCTGGCACCCGCTTCGACTTCTTCGCCCGCGTCGGCTCCGCCACGGGCCCGCAGATCGGGCAGTTGCTGTGCCTGGGCGGCCGGGAGCAGGAGAGGGCGATCTGGCGGCAGCTGGTCACGACGCCCTACAACCAGGTCTTCACCGGCTCCCAGAAGGTCTACGTCGTCGCCGAGCGGGTCTACGGGACCTCACGCGGCGAGTACCACGCGCCCTCGGGGCTGCTGCGCGCCACGCCTTTCGCCGCCTGACCGCGCTCCCCACACCGCTCGTCCCCCGCGAGGGCCGCCTCTGGCGCGTCCTCCCCGCTCGCGCGCCTACGGAGGCCCGATGCCCACGCTGCCCGACGGCTCGACCGGCTGGACGATCCCTCCGGGCGTGGCCCTGTCCGCCGACGGGGCTACGACCGCTCGCGGCGCCACCGGCGTCCTGCGCCCCGAGGCGGGGTCGACCGCGGTCCTGCCGATGTTCGACCCGGTCTCCCGGGAGCCCCTCGCGCAGGTGGCGACGTCCGCCGCGCTGGGCACCTTCCCCGCGGTCCTGACGACGGCGGCTACCGCGGTGTGGGACTTCGGGTCGGTGCAGCTGCCGACGGTGTCCGTCGAGGCCACCCGCGCCGGCGTCGACGCGCTCGCCACCGTGACCGAGATGGCCGCTGCCCTGGCGCGCCTCGAGGCCTCCCTCGGCGGCTACGTCACCGACGACGAGCTCGCTGAGGCCCTGCAGGGCTTCAGCGGCGGGGGCGGTGGGGTGTCGGCGTCGGCGTTCTCCGCCGAGCTGCTGCAGCGCGGCACCGGGTCGTCGTGGCGCGAGGGCATCGGCGCCGGCACCTCCAACGTCAAGGTCGGCACCGCCGCGACGGACGCCCTGCGCGGCGACTACCAGCCGACCGTCGACGACATCAAGGACGCCCGCTCCGGCGGCAAGCGCGTCCTGCGCCTGGACACGCTCACCGACATCGTCCGCGAGCTCGGCCTGCAGGGCCTGCCCGCGGCGTCGGACTTCTTCCGCGAGCTCGTCGACGCCGTCGACGCCGCCGCCCTGCGCGGAGACATCGGCGCCGCCGCCGTCACCGAGACCGACCGCCTCGCCACCGTCGACGCGACCGCCGCGCTCGCGGTCGCCGAGCTCCGCGCGTCGGTGCAGCAGCTGCGCGACCAGGTCGCCGCGCTGCAGCAGTCCAAGAGCGACACCCAGTCCCCTCTGGTCGCCTTCACCTTCCCCGCCTCCGGGGCCTCGGTCGCCGGGACGCTCACCCTGCGGGGCACCACCTCCGACGACGTCGTCGTCACGTCCGTGCGCGTCTTCGCCGGCACCATCGACCTGGGCCTGGCGACCCTCACCGGCACCGGCGCCGACCTCGAGTGGTCCCTGCCGGCCTGGTCGACGACGTCCGTGCAGAACGGCCCCATCACCCTGCGGGCGCTCGCGACCGACGGGTCGGGCAACACCGGCTCGACGGAGCTGACGGTCTCGGTGGCCAACCAGGTCGTCGGCACCAACCCGGCTCCGCCGAGCGGCTGCCGCTGGTGGATCCCCTTCGCCTCCAAGCCGCACGCCCGGGCGACCTACGAGACCGACGTCGTCGGCGGCGCCACCGGCACCGGCGGCCGCTTCCAGGTGGCGTGGGTCTCCTCGATGCCCGACTCCCGGCTCCCGTCCACCCTCCTCGAGGTCGACGTGCCGGTCCTGACGCAGACGGCCTACGAGGCGTGGGTCGAGGAGGTCGGCGGCGACGGCGGCACCGCCGGGCGAGTCGTGGTCACCTCCGGCGTCGCGCAGGGCGCGGCGGAGTCCTGGACCGCCCCGTCGACGGCCGCCCCGGTGGCCGGGCGCCGCTACCGCGGTGTGGTGCGCGTGCAGGCCTCCGACGGGCAGTGGTCGCTGACGCACTCCACCCGCTTCGTCGCGCCCACCGGCCGGGTGCTGTTCCTCGAGGACTTCGGCGCGGTCGGCGACGGCGTCGCCGTCGACGGCACGGACTTCGTCGCGGGCGTCGGCACCGGCCCGCTGCGGGAGGCGCTGCGCGCCTGCAACCCGGGCGACGTCGTGCGCTCCAAGAAGCCCGGCACGGTCGTCACCGCGGTGACGGCGTCCGGGACGTCGCTGACCGCCGCGGCGGGCTCCTTCCCGTCCTCGATGGTCGGCAAGAAGGTCATGGTCCACCGGGCCGGCCGCACCGACGGGCCCCTCGCGGCCGGCAACGCCGGCGCCGCGGACCCCCTCGACAACTGGGTGCACCGCACGACCATCACCGCCGTCAGCAGCGACGGGCGCACTGCGACGCTCGCCAAGGCCGTCACGACCGCCGTGACGGGCACCACTGCCGTCGTCGGCTACCCCACCTACCTCGTGAACCACATGGACCTCGACGGTGGCCTCGGCGGGACGAACGCCGGCCGCGGCGGCTTCACCCTCGACGGCGCCGGGTGCCTGTTCACCTCCAACCGCTACGACACCGCCGGCACCCGCATCACGCTCCCGGACGTCACCTACCGCGACGTCCACCAGCTGTGGGCCCCCACCGGCGCCGACCCCAAGTACCCGGCCCGCCCCGGCACCCGCGGCGACGGGAAGAACGGCGACTCCGGGCAGTGGTTCATCGAGGGCGCCGGAGCCGTCGGCATCCGCCTGCTCCGCTGCTACGCCGAGCGGGGCCGCGACGCCGGCTTCCTGGTCTACAACGGCCCCTCCGACTGGCACATCGTCGACGTCGTCGCCGACCACACCAACGCCGACGGCACCCACGTCACCGCCAGCGCCCACGACGGCTACTTCGTGCGCAAGACCTCGGTCTACTGCGGCGACGACGACGGGATCATCGGCTACCGCAGCAACGGGGACGCCAACCGCCCCTACAACATCTACTTCGACGCGCCGGTCACCATCGGCCAGGACTGGGGCCGCGGCCTCGCCTTCGGCGGCACCCACCACTGCCTGGTCACCGACATGCTCGTCGACGGCGGCGCGCAGGCCAACATCCTCGTCGGCTCCGACGGCGACATGGCGAACACCTCCGACGTGCAGCTGCGCCGCTTCACCTTCCTGCGCTCGCGGTACCGCCTGGGCCTGCGGCCCTACTACTCCCAGGGCGGCAGCACGAGCAGCCTCATCCAGGACGGCATGTGGCTGAAGATGATCGCCAGCAACGTGACCGGCGGGAAGAAGCAGTCGAACGTCCTGCTGGAGAAGGGCCGCGTCGTCGACGGCGCCTTCATCCAGATGGTGCAGTACGGGTCATCGGCGATGGACGACGGCACGGTGGTCCTCCGTGACGTCGTCATGGACGGCAAGGTCAACGCGGGCCTGTCCTGGCGCGACGAGGGGACCTACCCCCAGCACCTGGACTGGCGGGGCGTGCGCCCGGTCGGCGCCACGGCCATCACCTCAGCGCCGACCGGGCCGAACGCGACCCCGCCGGGCTCGCGGTCGGTGATGGGCGTGTCGGTGACCGACGGGACGATCGGGGCGACCACGCCCGCCGGCGGCGGCTCGACCACCCCGGCGCCGGTGGACTCCACCCCACCGACCGCACCGACCGGGGTGGTGGCGACCCGCACCAGCGACACCGAGGGCCGCGTGACCTGGCAGGCGTCCACCGACGCCGGCACCGGGGTGCGCGGCTACCGCGTCACCCGCGTCTCGCTGGCCTCGGGCAGCTCGGTCACCGTCGAGACGACGACGACCAGCGCCACGCTGCCGAACCTCAGCGCGACGTCGTCCTACCGGGTCACCGTGGTCGCCTTCGACGCGGTGCCCAACGTCTCCGACCCCTCGGCCGCGGCCACGCTCGGCACCTACACGGCGCCGACGACGGCCACCGCCGCTCCGGCCGCCCCGACCGGGCTGACCGGCCAGAGGACCTCGACGACGACGGCCACGGTCTCGTGGACGGCGCCGACGGGGCAGCCGGTCACCGGCTACGACGTCCGCCGGGTCGTCCAGGGCCAGGACATCGGGGCCGTCACCCCGCGGCGGGTCACCGGCACCAGCCTCGATGACACGGGACTGGGCTCGGGCAACGGCTACTTCTACGACGTCCGGGCCGTCAACAACGTCGGACCGGGCCCCTACGCGCCCGGGGTGGCGGTGAACCTCTACGACCCTCGCTGACCCCCGGGGGCGAGTCCCCCGGGGGTGACACCACCTCGAGCACGTGGGCCGGCACGTGGGCCGGCTCGTGGGCATGAACGTCAAGCGGCAGCCATCACCTGAGGAGGACCCGTGGCGCTGATCGACCGCGAGCCGGACTTCAAGACCTTCGACGACGCGGCGCCGGCCACGCTGCCGTCGGACACCGCCCAGGCCGCCCGCAAGAGCGGCCCGGACCTCTTCCGGCTCGGGCAGGCGCTGCGCGCGCTGGCGCGGGACTACGACGCCGGCAAGGGCACCACGCCGGCGACCACGACGCCCCGCCCGGGGCTGTTGAAGGTCGCGTCCGCGGACCTGCCCGCCGACGTGAAGGCCGGCGCCGACTTCGTGTGCGACGGCACCAACGACCAGGCGGAGATCACCGCCGCACTGGTCAAGGCGTCCCGCCCCGCTGACGGCTTCGGGGGCCAGGGGTACGTCGGCGTCGAGCTCGTGGGCCCGAACTTCTACGTCGGCCACGACGGGGCCACGTCGATCCTCATGCACCCCTCGACACACCTGCGGGGCGCCGGTGACGGCACCCTCATCCAGCCCATGTACCCCTCCGCCATCGACCGGGGCGCCATCCAGCTGGTCAACGCCAACGTGACGCGGTCGAGGGTCAGCGACCTCACGATCGCCCGCGCCAACGCCTCGGCCTTCAACGGCCACGGGATCAAGTACGTCGGCGCCGGGACGGGCGACACCTACGAGCTGAAGACCGGCAACGACCCCTTCAACCGCATCTCCGGGGTCAACGTCCACAAGGCCGCCGGCAAGGGCATCTGGTGCACCGGCTCGTCCGGTGGCTCGCGGGAGATGCAGATCTTCGAGTGCGTCCTCTTCAACTGCTTCGAGCAGGGCCTCCTCGTCGACTCCTCCTCGGACTCCCAGATCAGCGACATCCGCGCCACCGGCGGCAGCGCCTTCCCCGGCATCGAGCTCGGCGGTGGGAACACGCGCCTGGCCAACTCGAAGGTCTACTACCGCGGCAACACCGACGGGTCGACCACCGGGGCCGACGGCATCAAGATCTCCTCGTCACGGTGCGAGGTCACCGGCTGCGCCGCGCAGGACTGCGGCGGCTACGGCCTCAACGTCTCCTCCGCGGACGCCACCGTCACCGGCTTCCTCGCCGACTCCAACAGCGCCGGCTTCCGCATCGCCGGCGCCGGCGTCTTCACCGGCCTGCGGGCGACCTCCCGCGCAGGCGGCCGCTGGCCTCAGACGACGGGCCTGGAGTTCGCGGGCACCCCGCAGGTTCTCCTGTCCGCCTTCGTGACCGTCCCCTCCGGCGGGACCCATGTCGTCGGCGCGCCCGGCGCGAACTCCTACGCCCGCGTCGTCCGCGACGGCACCACCCTCTTCAGCGCCTAGGCCCAGCGCGCCGTGCCACTGCGGATGGGCCCACCCCCGCCGTCCCGGGGGCAGGTCGTGACCAAGGGCGCCGTCGCGGTCGCCGGGCAGCTGCTCGCCGGCGGCACCCGCGACGTCGTCGTGGCGCTCGAGCAGCCCATGCCGGACGCGACCTACGTCGCCGCGCCCGTGCTCATGGCGTCGTCGTCGCTGCTGGGGAAGGTCGTCATCGACGGCGTCTCCGCGCAGACCCGCACCGCGGTGACGGTCCGGGTCCGCAACGCCGGCCTGGCCGCCCTCATGGCCGACGGCACCCGGGTGGGCGTGGTCGCCACCCACATGCCCACCACCTGAGCCCACCCACCTGCCGGGCGCTCGCGCGCCCCCGCCCCTCGGGAGAGCCATGCCCACCGTCACCGTCAACGGGACCGCCACCCCGACCCCGGAGGTCGCCGCGCACGTCGACCTGGCCGCCGGCGTCATCACCGAGATCCGCTTCACCACCGAGCCCGCCGCGCCGGGCCCGCTGCCGTCGCGGGCGGTGCTCGAGGTCGAGGTGGTCGTGCACTCCTCGACCGCGCCGGTGTGGCTGACGGTCGACGGCACCGACCCGGCCGTCCGCGGGCCCCGTTCCTTCGTCATCCCCGCCGCCCCCGCCTCGGACCTGCGGACGCCGGCGACCTTCCGCCCCAGCGTGGTGAAGCTGCTCTCGGCTGCGGCGGCGGTCGTCTCGGTGCAGGCGGTGCGCTGATGCCGCTGAGCTTCGGCCCCGGCAAGGGCGGCACGAGCACCCCGGGCCCGGCCCCGACCCTCGGCGGGGACCAGCCGGCTGCGACGGGCCTGGTCGCGAGCTACACGGTCGTCGACGACGGCTCGTCGACGGCCGGTTGGCCCAACCGGTGGGAGTGGCTGTTCCGGGCCGTCGGCAAGGCCACCGGCACGCTCGTGCAGTGGGTCAACGAGTACGGCGAGCACCGCCTCGTGCCCGCGAAGGTGAACACCGTCGCGCTGCGGATCTTCTCGCGCACCGCCGCCGCTGACCCGGCGCACGTCGGGTCGGTGCTCGAGGTGCAGGACGCCCGCGACAACCGGGTCACGCTCTTCGGCGTCGACGGCACCGGCAAGGTCACCGCCCCGAACGTCCGCACCCCCGTCGTGGCCCTCCCGACCGGCGCGACCCTCCCCGCCGACCTGCCCGACCCGTGCGTGGTCGTGAGGTACACGCCGTGACGCTGCTCGCGCGGGAGAGCTACAGCAAGGGCCCCGCCGGCGAGCCGATCGACGCCGCTGACACCGTCCACGCCGCCCAGGTCGGCGTGGCCGCCGTCTACGCCCCGTCGCCCGTCGACGGGGGCTTCGCGGCGCGCCGGTCCGCGGCCGACGGCTCCGGCTTCCTGCGCTTCCTGACGGGCACCCGGAGCGCCCTGGTGCACTCCTGGTACGTCACCTTCGACGACGGGACCACCACCGCCGGCAACGCGGTCCTGTCTTCGGTCATCTCCGGGACTACCTTCCGCGGGGAGGTCACCCGCCGCGCGACGGGCACGCTCGGCCTCCGCGAGGTCCAGTCGCTGCGGACCGAGACCACCGCCGCCTACGGGCCGGGCACCTACCGGCTCGTGCACGCCATCGACGGGGCCACCCAGTCCCTGACCGTGCGCCGCGCCGCCGACGACGTCGTCCTCGAGACCATCAGCGCGCCGTTCGGCGCGGGCGGCTTCGACCGCACCCACGACGGCTTCGTCAACGCCCCCGGCGGCACCCTGGTCATGCTCACCGACCAGCACGCCTGGGACACCACGGCCGACCCCGGCCCCTACGCCGCGCCCTCCCCGTCGGCTCCCAGCTGGACCTACCGGGCCGGCGGCATCGACCGGCCCGTCGAGTCGGTGGTCTACCGGGCCGGCGGCGTCGAGCGGCTCCTGACCACCACGACGGTCAGGAACGGCACGTGATCGCCCGTCAGCGCGTCCGCTACGGCACCGTCATGTCGGGCGCCCTGCGCCCTTGGGCGCCGCAGCAGCTGCCGACGTGGATGACGCCGACCCTGTCGGTCGTCGTCGCCTGCGCCGGCCTCGTCCGCGGCGCCGACCTCGTGCGCTCGCCGACGTCGACCGCGGAGATCAACCTGTGGGTCTCCCAGATCGGCCAGCTCGAGTGGGGGATCGCCCTCGTCGCGGCGTCCCTCGCGGTGATCCTGTCGATGCTCGTGCCGCTCGCGCGCCGCAACTGGGTCGTGCTCGCCGCGCACGCCTTCATCGCCGGGACCTACGTCTCCTACGCCGCCTCCCTGACGGGCGGGTGGCTCGAGGCCGGCGCAGGACCGGGCGCCCGCTTCCCCCTCACCACCGCGGTGGCGGCCGTCCTGTGGGTCCTGCTGACGCTCGTCCACATCAGCCTCGTCGTCCGCACCCTCGCCGCCGACCCCCTCACCGGGCTGCCCCCGGCGGCCGAGCGGCGCCATCACGCCCGCCGCCGCGACGACAGGAGCACCGCCACGTGACGCCCGCCGCCGCCCTGGCCGACCTCCTCACCACCGCGGCGCTCACGGCGGCGCCCGCCGTCCCCGCGGTGCCGCTGGCCACGGCCGGCGCCGCCGGCGCCGTCCTCGCCGGCATCGCCACCGTCATCGGCCTGGCCATCAAGCTCGTCGGCGACATCTCCAAGCTCCGCCACGACGGGTACTCCGCCGCCCAGGAGCGCGCCAAGGCCGCAGAGGAGCGCGCCGAGCGGGCCGAGACCGAGCGGGACGAGAAGCTCGACGAGGTCCGCGCCGAGCTCGAGGGCGTCCGCGAAGAGCTCGCCGGCGTCCGCCGCGCCATGTCCGAGCGCGACGGCCAGCACGCCGCCGAGCTCCGCTCCCGCGACGTCGCCCACGCCGAGAAGGTCCGCGCCGTCGAAGCCGAGCAGCACGCCCGCCGCGAAGCCCAGGAGACCCGCCACCGCGCCCAGCTCGAGGAGTGCCGCCGCCGCGAGGTCCGCCTCGTCGCCGAGACCCACCAGCTCCGCGTCGCGCTCGCCGCCACGCCCGGCGGCCTGCCACCCCACCTGGACCCCGAGCGGCCCGACGTCCCGCTGCTGCTCCCTGACCCCGAGCAGCGCACCGAGACCCCCAGCCCACCGACCTGACGCTCGCGAGCAGCGCTCGCCGACCGACCCGCGAGGGCCGGCACCCCACCCCGGGTGCCGGCCCTCGCCCATGCCCGCCCCGACTGGCAGGAGCCACCTCATGCCCATGCGCCACGCCGCGGCGTTCGCCCGGGTCGCGACCCGGCTGCGCGCTCGCGGCTTCACCGTCCTCGAGGAGCCCGGCTGGGTCGACCGGGGCTACAAGGGTCGGTCGCTGACGGCGGTCGAGTCCGTCGTCGACCACCACACCGTCGACCAGCCGCCCGGCGACTACCCGTCCCTGCGGGTGGTCCGCGACGGCCGGTCGGACCTGCCGGGCCCGCTCGCGCAGTGGGGCGTCGGCCGCACCGGCGCGATCCGCCTCATCGCGGCGGGCCTGGCCAACCACGCCGGCCGCACCTTCCACCCCTACCAGGGCAACTCCCGGGCCGTCGGCATCGAGGTCGCGAACAACGGCACCACCGAGCCGTGGTCCGGGACTGTCCTCGTCGCGCTCATCGCGCTCAACGAGGAGCTGCTCCGCGAGTTCGGCCTGCCGATCGGCCGGCTCTTCGGCCACAAGGAGATCGCCGCGCCCGCCGGCCGCAAGTCCGACCCGAACTTCCCCATGGGCCCCTTCCGGGCCCGCCACGACCTCACCGGCACCACCCGAGCAGGAGGCTTCCTCATGGCCCTCACCGACGCCCAGCAGGACGAGGTCTACGCGTGGCTGAAGGCCGCCCGCGCCGACGACGCCCGCTTCAGCGACATCCTCGAGCGGCTCCTCGTCGAGCACATGGGCCCGCCCGCCGAGGGCTCCAAGGTCTTCCGCTCCGCCGAGACCGGCCACGACGTCGGCGGAGGCCGCCGCCGCACCCTCGTCCAGCTGCTCCACGAGACCTGGCACGAGGCCACCCTCCGCCTGCCCGCCCGCAAGGCTGGCGCGCTCGTCCGCGACGACACCGTCCTCGGCTACGCCGCCCAGGCCCAGGCCGACGCCGCCGATGCCCGCCTCGTCGCCCTCCGCGTCGAGCGCACCATTCGCGACCTCGCCGCCGCCACCACCGACAGCGGCGCCCCCCTCACCGAGGCCCAGATCACCGCCGCCGTCCGCGCCGCCCTCACCGGCGGCGCCGTCGCCGTCGACGTCACCGTCCACGCGCCCGCCCCCCAGGCGCCCGCCCTCACCCCCGGAGCCTGACCATGGCCACCGCCTACCCCGCCCCCGCCGGCGAGCCCACCCGCGGCACCGTCACCGACCCCGCCGACCTCCCCGGCCCCGACGACGGCCACTTCCGCGACGCCCAGCCCATCGAGCGCGCCAGCAACTACGCCAAGGCCGTCGCCTCGATCATCGGCGCCGTCCTCGTCGTCCTCGTCGCCGCGCTCGCCGACAACACCGTCACCACCGTCGAGCTGATCAACGTGGGCATCGCCCTCGTCAGCGCCGTCGTCGTCTACCTCGTCCCGAACCTCGAGGCCGGGTGGCGCCGTTACGCCAAGCTCGCCGCCGCGGCCATCGCCGCAGGGCTGCAGGCGCTCGCCGTCGCCGTACTCGGCGACGGCGTCGACCTGTCCGCGTGGCTGCAGGTCGCCATCGCCGTCCTCACCGCTGCTGGCGTCGTCATCCTCCCCAACACCGACCCCTGGTCGGAGTGGGTCCAGGACGACCAGCTCGGCACCTGACCGCTCACCTGCCGCGCCTCGAGCACGACAGCGCCCCCCACCCGAACGGCCACCAGACAGCGCGAGTGGGGTGCTCTTCGTCGTACCCCTGTGCACGGCGAGCACGCGCCGCCGCCGTCTTCCCTACCGTCGATGCATGACGACGGAAGAGCTGCAGCAGTGGTGGGACAGACTTGACGAGCAGGGCCGGGTAATCATGCTCTCCTTCGACCCGCACGGAGAAGTGCCGCCAGCGGCGGGGGCCTACACCAACCGCCCGGGCGCCCCCACCGTTACGACGGTCGGTTTCACCGAGCTGGCGCCCCGCGGCGACAGCCACTACCTCGAGCCGGCCGCAGCGCACTTCCTCAGCACGCTCCCGGGCGGACACGAGCTCCCGGAGACCACCGTGACGCCCATGCCCACCTCTGAGCACACGGGCCCGTACAGCGTCCGTCTGCCCTCAGGCGAGCAGGTCGACGTGCCCAACCTCGGCGGCGACGCCCGCGCCTACCTCCTCGAGGCGCTCGCGCACGGCAGCCCGAGCAACCCGACGGACCACTACGCCGCCTACCGGGCGGTCGCTGCCGGTCTTCCCTTCGGCACCTGATGCCCTCAGCACCGCCCAGCACGACAGAGCGCCCCCGCTCGGCCACACGGCCGGGCGGGGGCGCTCTTCGTCGCGCAGGTCCGCTAGCGGACGTGCAAGAAGTCGTCCCGGTGGTTGCTGACCGTGCGGTCGACGACGACTGCAGCGTTGGGCACAGGACGTCGCCCGGACAGCACCCAACGCGCCATCCACCAGGCGGGCACTAGGACTGGCCACACGACGCTGCCGAGGAAGGCGCTGCGAGTCAGCTCGAAGACCAGCACCCGGTTGCAGCGTGCGACGGTGCTCCTCTCCGCGGTGGTGAGGCCGAGATGCTCGGGCTTGGGCATGGACTCCATCTGGCTCTGCGCCTCACCCGTCATGATCGAGCGGTAGGCGCGCAGCAGTGGCCGCGCCCCGATTGGGGTCGGCGTGCTCATGAGCGCGAGGATGCGCTGGCGAACCTCCAGCAGACGAGGCTGCTTGGCCAACCGCGGGCTCTCGGTGAGTCGGTCGAGCTCACGCAGCGCGTCGTAGAGCCGGATCGTGAAGCGAGTGCGTGCGAGGCTCGGCATGACGACGATCAGCATGTAGAAGAAGGCCGCCGTGGTGCCCAGCAGCAGCAGCATGAGGATCAGCTCCGACGCCTCCATGGGACGCCACCTCCTGGACTCAACGCGCCTGAGGCTGCATCGTCGCAGCCTCACGTGTCCGCGGGAACAGTCTCGCCGATCTGTTCACGTTCGGCTCAATGGGCTCTCCCGGGCGGCTGCACCGAGGCCGAGAGCCGCCCCTCGGCTCGCCGGCGGAGCCGCTCGGATGCGAGCAGCCCGCCTCCTAGGAAGACGTTGATGCCGAGGCTCAAGCCGAGACCCGTCTCCAAGTGGAAGGCCACGTCCGTCTCCTGCCCAGCGATCGCTTCACCGAGGCGCGGCAACCCCAGCACGACCGAGCCGAAGACTGCGGCGGGCCACACGAGGAGCTTCACCACCTGGATGAGCACCTCGCCAGCGCCCAGGTGTGAGGACGGTTGAGCTGAGTGAGACATCCCGGCAACTTCCCCCTTGCGACGTGGTCGCCGGAGGGTAACCAGGCCAGCGGGGGTGCGAGGCCGATCCCTCGCAGGCTTCGTCGCCTCGATGAGGGACAGCTCACCGTCCGCCCCCGCGCCTACGCTCCTGCCCCATGGCAGGCGGCATGCATCCCCGGCGCGGCCCCGGGACCCCGCTCGGCGCGCGCTCGGTTGACGGGCACCTCGACGCGCCGGCGCCCCCGCCGACGACGCGGGCCTTCGACCGGCTCATGGGCCGCCAGTCCCCGCCCATGCGCGTAGGGCACTGCGAGGTGCTCGCCGAGTCCCGCCTCGGCGACGACGTCGACGGGGCCCTACCCGGGATCATCTGCGAGGTCCGCGGCGACCGCGTCCGCGTGGTCTACGCCCTCGACGGC
This sequence comes from Pseudokineococcus marinus, assembly GCF_013004605.1. GTDB lineage: Bacteria > Actinomycetota > Actinomycetes > Actinomycetales > Quadrisphaeraceae > Pseudokineococcus > Pseudokineococcus marinus. The sequence continues at coordinate 3,630 of NZ_JABEMA010000004.1, read as the reverse complement.
GACCTCATCGAGTCGTACCTCGCTGCAGACCAGGTCCGGCAGCTCGTCGGCTCGCCGCCGGAAGCGACCCGATGACCAACCACTTGCGTCACTGGCGGAAGACGCCCTCGCGCGTCGTCCTCGCGGGCGGCGTGGCTGCTGCCGGCGTCTCCGGCGAGACAGCCTTGGCTGTCGGCGCCGCGATGTTGGCGCCCGCCGTAGAAGCCGTCCTCGCGCGGTTCGACCAGGTCCCGCGAGAACAGCAGCTGGCTCAGGCGCAGACCGCCCTCGCGCTCGCCTCGGCTCAGGCGGGCGTCAGCGTGGAGACGGTGGCTCAGCGCATGCGCGTCGACGGGAGCACGCGCGCGCTGGCGGACGAGACGTGGCGAGCCGCCGCCGACGCCGTCGTAGAGGCGAAGATCCATGTGCTCGCGCGCGCTCTGGCCGCTGGTCTGCGCGAGCCGGCCAGTTGCGACAAGCACCGGCTCTGGGCGCAGGCCATCGCCCGTCTCGAGGAGCCGCAGCTCTGGCTCCTCGAGACGATGGACCGAGACGTCCCTCCACGAACGGGGGTGAGCCAGGACGACGAGCCGGCGGATGATCCGCCGGGCGTCTGGTCGCCCGGGCAGATGAGCCTCGCGCTTCCAGAGCTCGAAGAGGAGGTCTCGCTCCTGCTGGCGGGCCTCCTCCGGGACGGTCTCGTCGACACGCTGGGGGGCCAGAGCCTCCTCGGCCACGTCGGCAATCCGCTCTTCAAGATCTCGCCCGCCGGGCAGCGCCTCCTGCGCGACCTCCTCGACGCAGACGAGTCACTGCCCGAGCCATGAGCTACCCGGGTCGCCCCGTCCTCCGGCCGCTCCCCCGCTTCGCCGGCACCGCCGGGCAGGGCGGCGGCGCCTACGCCGACCCCGAGCTCGTCGCCTTCGTGCTCGAGCAGTACGCCGCGGGGCGCTCGCTACGGGAGATCGCCGAGCTCACCGACCGGTCGCACAGCGCGGTGCGGAACCTGCTGCAGCGCCGCGGCGTCCTTCGCCGCGGCCGCGGCGCGCCGCCGACCCGGGACGACGACGCCCCGCCCACCTGAGTGGTGGGCGGGGCGTCGTGGCGCGCTGACCGCGTGGGTCAGCGGATGTCCCACTCTTCGCTGGCGCCGGTGAAGCCGAGGTCGTCCTGGACCTCGAACGTGGCGCCGTCGTCGAGGGCGCCCGGGGGGACGTCGAAGCAGAGGCTGAACTCGGCGGTGCCGCCGTTGTTGAGGGTGGGGGCGCTGTAGACGCCGTCCTCGAGCGTGGCGGCGCAGTCGTAGTCGGTGTACTGGACGCCGTCGGTGCCGTTCACGTGCATCGACGTGTCGTAGCTGACGTTGCCTTCGTCGTTACCCGTGTAGGTCGCTCTCACGCGGGCGATGGCGTAGGCGCCGTTAGTGGGCGGCTCGTTGAAGAAGTTGCCGCCGACGGCCTCGTCGGTCGCGTCCGGGTCGAGGGACAGCAGCGTCACGCGGTAGTCGCCGACGGGCCGCTCGGTGCCGACCGGCGCCGCGCCGGGATCGACGCTGTTGTCGGCGAAGAGGTCGGTCTCGCTGGCGGCCGCCTCCTCGTCCTCGACGTCGATGTCGTCCATCGGTGCGCCGTCGGTGGTCTCGACGTCGGCCGGGACCGCCTCGACAGCGTCCTCGGGCGTCTCCTCGGCCGCCGCGGGCGCCGGCGCGGTGACGGTGACGGTCGCGGGCGAGGCGGGCTGGCCGAGGGCGCAGCCCGCGAGGGCGGCCGCGGCCGCGAGGGCCGTGGTGGTGACGAGCAGTGAGCGGCGCATGGTGGATCCCCCGTGGTCGTGACGTGCGGTGCTGGCATGGTCTGCGAGGCGTCGTCCATCTCGCAGCGACGTGACCGGTTCGTGACCGGGGCCACTCGATCGGGTCACGCCGCCGGCCGCAGCACCGACCAGCGCTCGCCGCCGTGACCGCCGATGACGCCGGCGCCGGCGGCGGCGCGACGTCGGGCCTCGTCGGGGACGAGCGTGTAGACCTGCGTGGTCGTGACCTGGGCGTGGCCGAGGAGCTCCTGCACGGCGCGCAGGTCCCGCTCGACGGAGTAGGCCAGCGAGGCGTAGCGGTGCCGCAGCGTGTGAGCGGTCCACCCGGGCCCGAGGGCGTCGGACATGAGCCGGGACACCGTGTGCGCGGTCAGGTGCTCCCCCGGCCTCGTCGAGGACGGGAAGACCCACCCGGCGGGCATGAGCCGCAGGATCCGCGCCAGCTCGTCGTCGAGGGGCACCAGGCGCTCGCGGGCGCCCTTGCCGCGCACGTGCAGCGACGCGCCGGCGACGCCGGGGACGACGTCCTCGCGGCGGACGCGGGCAACCTCCCCGGCGCGCAGGCCGGTGCGGTGGGCGATGACGAGCATGAGCCGCTCCCGCAGCGGGGCCCGCTCGAGCGCGTCGAGGAGAACGTCGTCGGGGGTGGGCCGGGGCGTCCGCCGAGGCGCCTTCACGATGGGCAGCGCAGTGGTCGGGTCGTCCTCGAGGAGCCGGGTGCGCACAGCCCACCCGTAGAAGCCACGCAGGGACGCGCGCACCGACCTGAGCGTCGACGGCCCCCACTCGTGCTCGGCCATCCAGCCGACGAGGTCGTCATGGGTGAGGTCGAAGGGCGCCCGGTCGCGGTAGCGGTGCGCGAGCCGGCGCAGGTGGTAGGTCCGCAGACCTCTAGTCGTGGACGGGCGTCCGGCGACGGTCAGCCACCGGTCCCACTCGTCGAGCTGCTGCTGCCACGCCGTCGTGACGGTCAGTTCCCCCATGGGCGCCACCCGAACACCCGTTCGATGCACAGCGCTACGCGTCGTTGGGGCAACCACACGAAGGTGGGCACGTCGCGTCCCCTCATCGGGGGACACCGGCACGGCCGCCTGAACGCCGACCACCGCGGCGCCGTAGCGCGTCACGCCGCAGCCGCCGCCGGAGCGAGCTCGCGCTCGCCAGGTGCACGGCGCTCGGCCGCACGGCGGATCGGCGTGACCGTGGCACCGTCGGTGCGGCTCGACCAGAACCAGTGGGTTCTGGGTTCGAGTCCCAGGCGGCGCACCACCTCACGGCCCTCGTCCGACGCAGTCGGGCGGGGGCCGTCGTCGTCCTGCCTCTCCATCGCGGAGAGTCACCCGTTCGGGTCTCCCGAAAGCCGCACGAGGGGTGCAGTGCGCGCCTAGCGTCATGCGTGCTCGACCTGGGCAAGACGACTCACACGGGGGAACCACGACACATGCGCACCTACCGCACCGCTCTGTCCATCGCCCTGGCCGCCGGCGTCGTCGGCCTCGCCGGCTCCCCGGCCCTCGCGGCGGACCCCTACGACTGCGACGACTTCAGCAGCCAGGCGGAGGCCCAGGCGGAGTTCGACCGGGTCTCCGGCGACCCGTCCGGCCTCGACCGGGACGACGACGGCCAGGCCTGCGAGAACACGGACTACGCCAGCAGCGGCTCCAGCAGCACCGGCGGCGGCGAGGAGGGCATGGCCATGCCCTCCGGCGGCGTCGACGCCGGCGCCGGCGGCACCGCGGGTGATGTCGGCGCCCTGCTCGCCTCAGGCGGGCTGCTCGCCGCCGCCGGGGTCGGCGGCCTGGTGCTCGCGCGGCGTCGCAGCGCCGCCTGAGCGCGACG
>NZ_JABEMA010000399.1 GCF_013004605.1 Pseudokineococcus marinus | reverse complement strand
CGCCCGGTCGGGCGCAGCACGGCCGTCACCGCGACGGGGCCCCGACGGGCACGGGGGGCGCGACCGCGGCGACGAGGCGGGCGACGACCTGCTGGGCGGCGACGCCGTCGGCCAGCGCGTCGAGGGAGAGGACGAGGCGGTGGGCCACGACCTCGACGGCGAGCTCGCGCACGTCCTCGGGGAGGACGTGGTCGCGCCCGCGCACGAGGGCGAGCCCCCGTGCGGCCGCCAGCAGGCCGAGGGTGGCCCGCGGGCTGGCCCCCGCCTCGAGGAGGGGGGCGACGTCGGGCGCGCCGTAGGCGGCCGGGTCGCGCGTGGCCATGACGAGGCGCACGACGTAGTCGCTGACGAGCGGGTGCACGTAGACGGCGTCCGCCGCCTCCTGGAGCCGCAGGACGCGCCCCGGGTCGAGGACCCGCCGGGCCCGCGGCGGGGCGACGCCCATGCGCCGGAGGATCTCGGCCTCGTCGGCCGCCCCGGGCAGCGGCACGTCGACCTGCAGGAGAAAGCGGTCGCGCTGCGCCTCGGGCAGCGGGTAGACGCCCTCGGACTCGACGGGGTTCTGCGTCGCGATGACGGTGAAGGGCTCGGGCACGGCGTGCGTGGTGCCCGCCAGCGAGACCTGCCGCTCGCCCATGAGCTCGAGCATCGCCGCCTGGACCTTCGCCGGGGCGCGGTTGACCTCGTCGGCGAGGACGACGTTGGTGAAGACGGGCCCCAGCTCGACGCTGAAGCGCTCGGTCGCGGGCGACCAGATCCGCGTCCCGACGATGTCGGAGGGCACGAGGTCGGGCGTGAACTGGACCCGGGCGAAGCTGCCGCCGAGGACGGTGGCGAAGGAGCGGGCCGCCAGCGTCTTCGCCGTCCCCGGCACCCCCTCGAGGAGCACGTGCCCGCGGGCCAGGACGGCGACGGCGAGCCGCTCGACCATGCCCTGCTGCCCCACGACGACGCGGCGCGCCTCGGCCACGGCCTCGGCGACCTCCTCGGCCGCACCGCGCGCCGGGCCCGGCTCCGGCGCGTGGGCGGGAGCCGCGCCAGCGGTCGCGTCGGGGTCCTCGGTCGCCACGCGCCCATCACACCACCCCCGCTCCCGGCGCGGGTCGACGCCCGCCGGGTCGCCTCGGCGGCCACGCCGGCGAGCCGCCGTCGGGCGCGGTCCTCGACGGGGCGAGCGCGGCACGGACGGCGGGACCTGCCCTAGGCTCCGAGCGGACCCAGCAGCGCGGTCCCGGGAGCGCGACGACAGCGAGCCGCCATGGACGACCGGCCACCTCTCGGGCAGGGCTCCGCCACCACCGACGGCGGCGACCTGCCCCCGGAGATGCGACGAGCGCGTCAGCTCGCCACGGCGCTGGACGTCGACCGCGTGGCCGTGGTGCTCGTCGCCCACCCGGAGCACCGGGCCGTCGTGCTCGGCTCGGACCCCGCCCTGGTCGCCTTCGGCGACATGGCCGTCACCGTCGGCGAGAGCCCGGGCCACGACGTCCTGCGGACGGGCCGCCCCTGCCTCGTCGACGACATCCCCGCCGCTGCCGACCGGTGGCCGCTGCTGCTCACGACCTACCCCGTCCCCGGCCCCCTGCGCAGCCTGCTGGTCGTGCCGGTGACGACGGCCCGGCACGGCACGACCGAGGACGTCCTCGGCGTCGTCGTGCTGGCCCGGGACCGGCGCCGTCCCTTCACCTCCTCCCAGGTGGCCCGCGCCGCCGACGCCGCCCGGGAGATCGCGAGGTCGCTGCTGGCCCACGCCGTCGAGCGCGAGGCCGCGGCCCTCGACCACGACCTCGACGACCTCCTCGACCCCCGCGCCGACCTCGTGCCCCTGGCGGTCGGCGCGCTGTCGAGCCGCGAGGGCCTCGACCGCCACGACGCCCTCGAGCAGCTCAGGACCCGGGCCTTCCGTCAGGGCTCGACCCTCCAGCAGCTCGCCCGCGACCTCCTCGACGACCGGGCGTGACCCTCGGCGGGCACCTCGCCCCCGGTCCTGCCCTTCGGCGACGTCGACGCGGAGGCGCCGTCCGGGGCAGGGGGCGGGTGACTCCGGACCGCTCCCGCGGCGCTGTGGTCTCATGAGCGCGTGAGCGCGGAGCCGGGGCCCGGAGAGGACCGCCCGGACCCGCCCGAGGGCACCCGAGAGCGCGCACAGGAGCGCACCCAGGCGCCCGCTCGCGTCGAGGGCGCGCCGCACGGGGACCCGGGACAGGTGCTCCCGCTGCGCCCCGGCGACCCCGGCCGGCTCGGCCCCTGGTCCGTCGTCGGGCGCCTGGACCCCGACGAGGGCGCCCCTCCCTCGCCCGACGGCGCCGCGCGCCGGGGACC
>NZ_JABEMA010000398.1 GCF_013004605.1 Pseudokineococcus marinus | reverse complement strand
CCCCGGAGCGGCGCGGCCCGGCGCCGGCGAGCGGCGGGGGCGTCACCGCAGGACGACGTCGAGCGCACGGCGCCCGTCCTTCGCAGGAGCGCCGAGCTCGACGGCGACCTCGTCGGCACCGCGCACGGACGCGGCCGTGGCGTCGCGCACCAGGGGCGGCAGGGCGGCGGCGAGGAGGTCGCGCAGCTCCTCCGGCGTGGTGGGCGCCGACGGCTCGAGGGCGCAGGCCCGCGCGACGAGCCCTCGGGTGTGCTTGGCCATGTGGGAGACGACCGAGCGCTTGCCGCCGCTCTCGCGCAGGACCCGCACGGACGCCGTCCGGGAGGCCGTCCCACCGCGCGGGGTCCAGGCCGCGGCGTAGTCGGCGGAGCGGCAGTCGACGACGAGGCGGCCCGCGGCCAGCGGGTCGAGCGCCGCGCGCAGCGGCTCGCGCCACAGCGCGGCCAGCCCGCCCAGGTCGGGCAGGGCGACCCCCATGGACAGCCGGTACGGCGGCACGCGGTCGTCGAGCCGCAGGGCGCCCCACGCCGCCGAGGAGACGAGGAGCCGCTCGACGGCGCGCTCGCGGGCGCCGTCGTCGAGGGAGGCGGGGTCGAGGGCGTCGTAGAGGACGCCGGTGTAGAGCTCGGCCACCGGGACGGCGGGCTCCGTGCGCCAGCGGGTGGTGCGCTCGGCCTCCGGGCGCAGCTGCTCGCTGCCGGCGCCGAGGGCCTCGCGGCCCGCGCGGGTGCGGCTCAGCCGGGCCGCCGCGCTGAGCACCCGGCGGCGGGTGGGGGTGAGGCCGGGGGAGGAGAGGGCGCGCAGGTCGACGGGCTCGCCCTCCGCGGCACCGGTCTTGCCCTGGGACGGCGGGAGCAGCACGAGCACGGCCGGAGCCTACGGACCGCCGTCGCCCCTCCCGGACGAGTCGCCCCCGGCTCGCCCTCGACGGGGGCGTCTGACGGGGGCGAGTCGTCGCCCGTTCGCCCGGGGAGGGGCGCGCGAGGGGCGAGTCGTCGCCGGCTCGCCCTCGGGAGGGGCCGGCGCGGGTCAGGCGCCGGCCGCGTCGACGGCGACGCGCAGGCTCTCGCGCAGCGCCCGGACCCCCGGGCTCGTGGCGGCGCCTCGTCGCACGGCGGTGAAGAGTCGGCGCCGCGGGCGCTCCGGCAGGCGGTGGAGGACGACGCCGGGCGTCCTCCCGGCGCGGACGAGGTCCGGCACGAGGGCCGCCGCGTGGCCGGAGGCCACGAGGTGGGCGTGCAGGAGGACGTCGCTCGTGACGATCCGCACGTCGGGCTCGAAGCCCGCCTCGCGGCAGCGGGCGAGCGCCCAGCGGCCCGGGTCCAGGCGCGGCGGCTCCATGACCCACGGGACGTCCGCGTGGTCCTCCAGGCGGTGGCCCCGGCCGGCCAGCGGGCCCTCGAGCGGCACGGCGAGGCGGAACTCGTCGTGCAGGAGGTCCTCGAGGTCGACGCCCGGCGAGCGCGCGGTCGGCGAGCCGGGGTACTCCTCGCCGAGGACCAGGTCGGCGTCGTGCGCGGTGAGGGCCGACAGCGCCGGTGCGGGCTCCTGCTCGACCAGCTCGACGCGCAGGTCGGGGTGGTGCTCGGCCAGCCAGGTGAGCGCGTCGGGCACGAGCGAGAGCAGGACGGAGGCGAAGGCGGCGACCCGCAGGGTGCCGCGCGCCGTGGACCCGAGGGCGGCGAGGTCGGCCTCCGCCTGCTCGAGCTGGGCCAGGACGGCGTCCGCGTGGCCCACGAGCACCCGGCCCGCCGCGGTGAGCCGCACGCGTCGGCCGGCCGGCTCGAGCAGCTGGGCCCCGGCCTCGCGCTGGAGCTGCGAGAGCTGCTGCGAGACAGCGGACCTGCTGTAGCCGAGGGCGGCGGCGACCTCGGCGAGGGTGCCGCGGCGGTCGAGCTCGTGGAGCAGGCGGAGCCGGTGGACGTCGAGCACGGTGCGCCTCCTCGGAACGGTCAGTGGAGGTGAACGGTACCGCTCGGACAGGGTCGCTGGACGGGAGGGTTGAAGACGCGCACACTGGTTCCTGCGACGGCGCGCCGAGGTGGTCCACGCCCGCGCCGGCGCGTGGTGGTCGCCGTCCCGCACGCCGGGACGCCGTGCGCGGCAGCCGTTCGCGCATCCCGACGACCTCCGAGGAGGAGCCCTCATGACCTTCACCTTCTTCCTGCTGCTGGCCCTCGCCGCCTGGGTCGTCGCCCTCGGCCGCCAGGCCGTGCCGCGCCGCCTCCGCGTGCCGCTCGCGCACGCGGGCACCGGTGACCTGGCGCGCGACGCCGTCCGCGGCGCCCGCCTGCTCGCCTCGCCGGCGGGCCCGCACCGCTGAGGCGCTCCCCGGCCGGGCGGAC
>NZ_JABEMA010000397.1 GCF_013004605.1 Pseudokineococcus marinus | reverse complement strand
CGCTCTTCCGATCTCGCGGCGAGCAGCGCACCGACGAGGACGAGCGCCGCGAGCGCGACCGCCCGGCGGCCGCGTCGTGACGCGAGGCGCCTCGCGGTCCCTGGAGCGGGGACGGTGCGACCGCTGCGCGGCAGGGACAGTGCTCCGACGGGACGGGTCAGGGCCGTCCTCGTGGCGACCGCGCCGCGCGGGAGCGGCACGCGCGGGGCGTCGGCGGGAGCCTCCGGCTCGACGGGGAGGTCGGCCGGGCGGTGGGCGAGGCGGTCGGCCACGTGCGCTCCCGTCGGGCAGGGGCGCGCCGGCGGCGCGCCTCCGCGGCGGTCATCGGCACGGCGGCGGCCGTCCTTGAGCCCTGACGTCGCCCTGCCGCCCGGAGCCACCCGGCCTACGGCGATCGACGTCAGCCCGGGTCGGACGCAGCAGCCCGGGCAGGCGGCCCGAGCAGGGGGCCGGGCCCTCAGGCGGACGCGACCTGCGAGCGGAGCTCCTCCGGCAGCGCGGCGAGGTAGGCCTCGACGTTGCGGCGGGTCTCGGCGACGGAGTCGCCGCCGAACTTCTCGACGAGCGCCTCGGCGAGCACGAGCGCCGTCATGGCCTCCGCGACGACGCCGGCGGCCGGGACGGCGCAGACGTCCGAGCGCTGGTGGTGCGCCCGCGCCGCCTCCCCCGTGGCGACGTCGACCGTCGCGAGGGCCCGCGGCACGGTGGCGATGGGCTTCATGGCGGCGCGGACGCGCAGCACCTCGCCGGTGCTCATGCCCCCCTCGGTGCCGCCGGCGCGACCCGTGGTGCGGCGCAGGCGCCCGTCGTCGCCCCGCTCGATCTCGTCGTGGGCGGCGGACCCGCGGCGGGCAGCGGTGCGGAAGCCGTCGCCGACCTCGACGCCCTTGATGGCCTGGATGCCCATGAGGGCGCCCGCGAGCCGGGAGTCGAGGCGGCGGTCCCAGTGCACGTGGCTGCCGAGGCCCGGCGGCACCCCGTAGGCGAGCACCTCGACGACGCCGCCGAGCGTGTCGCCGTCCTTGTGGGCGGCGTCGACCTCGGCGACCATCGCGGCCGAGCCGACCGGGTCGACGCTGCGCACCGGGTCGGCGTCCAGGGCGGCGACGTCGTCGGGCCCGGGCAGCGGGGCGTCGTCGGCCGAGCCGGCCGTGCCGATCGCCACGGTGTGGCTGACGAGCCGGACGCCGGCCGCCTGCTCGAGGAAGGCAGCGGCGACGGCGCCGAGCGCGACGCGCGCCGCGGTCTCGCGGGCGCTGGCGCGCTCGAGGACGGGACGCGCCTCGTCGAAGCCGTACTTCTGCATGCCGACCAGGTCGGCGTGGCCGGGGCGGGGTCGGGTCAGCGGCGCCCCGCGCTTCTGGGCGGCGAGCACGTCCTCGTCGACGGGGTCGGCGGCCATGACCGTCTCCCACTTGGGCCACTCGGTGTTGGCCACCTGGATGGCGACGGGGCCGCCCTGGGTCAGGCCGTGCCGGACCCCGCCGAGGAGCGTCACGGCGTCGGCCTCGAAGCTCATGCGCGCGCCGCGGCCGTAGCCGAGGCGGCGGCGGGCGAGCGCGCCCTGCACGTCCGCCGTCGTCACGGCGACGCCCGCGGGCATCCCCTCGAGGACGCCGACGAGCGCCGGACCGTGGGACTCCCCTGCCGTCAGCCACCTCAGCACCGGGCGATCCTCGCACCGGCGCCGCGGGCCGGGCCCGGGGGTCCGCGGGCTGGGCGCGCCGCGCGGGACCCGGGGCGGCGACGACCGCCCTCGTGGGACGCGGGTCAGGGCAGCGTGACGGGCTCCCCCCGGACGAGCTGCAGGACGGTCGAGCCGGTGCTGAGGCCGACGCTGTCGACGGCGGCCCCCGCGCCGCCGGCCACCGTGCCGGGGCCGGTGAAGACGACGCCGGACGCGGGGGGCTCGACGCCGAGGGCGCTGCCCGCCTGCGCGGCGACCGTCGTGCCCTGCGTGCCGTCGACGACGGTGAAGACGTACCAACCGCCCTCGCGGACGTCCGTCCATGTGACCTGCAGGCCGGCCGGGGCGGTGACCGACGGGGCGCTGACGGCCGGAGCGGCGGAGGTGGAGGTGGTCGGGGCGGTCGCGTCCGGGAGGGGCGTCACCGGCGTCGTGGTGACCGGCGTCGAGGCGCCGGGCGTGGTGGACGGCAGGCCCGTGGCCGGGTCGACGACCGCGCTGGTGGCCGGGTCGGCGGCGGGGGCGCCGGTGCCGGAGGCCGCGAAGGGGTCACGGACGGCGGGCTCGTCGACGAGCGCCTGGGCGCCGAGAGGAGCCTCGCCCGAGGCGGGGACGGCGGCGGACGGGTCGGCGGCCGCAGCCGTGGCCGGGTCGGCGGCCGCAGCAGCGGCCGG
>NZ_JABEMA010000396.1 GCF_013004605.1 Pseudokineococcus marinus | reverse complement strand
CACCCGGAGCCGCGCCCGTCCACCACTTCCCTCCACCCGCTCTCCGCGGCCACCCGGCGGGCGCGGTCTGCGCCTCTCGCGAGGCCCCGCACGGTCCCCGCAGGGCCCCAGGGGGGCTCTACGGCCTGGTGGCCGCGCGGCGGCGCCCCTCCGGGGCCCGCGCGCCCCCACCGCCCCTCCACCGCCCCCCACCGCCGCCCGTCTGCCGTCTTGACGCGCTGACCTGGGCAGACGTCCACCGCGCTGCTCCGGACGGGTGGTCCGTCGGGCGCGCGGCGCGTTGACGGTGGGGCGAAGTGGAGTACGGTGGGGGACGTCGGAGCGAGAGAGCGCCGACCGGCCCTCCCGGGCACCGGGGGAGGGGTGGTCGGGGCTCGCAGGGGAGGAGCGGCCGGTGTTCCTCGGCACGCACTCGCCGCGCCTCGACGACAAGGGCCGGCTGATCCTCCCCGCGAAGTTCCGGGACCAGCTGGCCGACGGCCTGGTGGTCACGAAGGGGCAGGAGCGCTGCCTCTACGTGTTCCCGGAGCGGGCGTTCGAGGAGCTGCACGAGCAGCTCCGCCAGGCGCCCGTGACGAGCAAGCAGGCCCGGGACTACGCGCGCGTCCTCCTCGCGGGGGCGTTCGACCAGGTCCCGGACCGGCAGGGGCGGATCACGGTGCCGCAGCCCCTGCGCACCTACGCGGGCCTCGAGCGCGACGTCGTCGTCATCGGGGCCGGCACCCGCATCGAGGTGTGGGACGCCGCCGCCTGGGAGGCCTACCTGGCCGAGCAGGAGGAGTCCTTCGCCAGCACCGCCGAGGAGGTCGTGCCCGGCCTCTTCTGACAGGGCTCCCGCGCCGGTCCGACCGGCACGGCCCCGGGGCGACGCGCCGCGCGCCTCCCCGGCCAGCAGGCCCCTGACCTGCACGATCGGTCAGCACAGCGTGACGGGCCGCACAGCCAGTCACACAGTTCACAGCAGTCACTTGAGTCACACGAGCACCACCCGGCGCCCGGTCCGGCCTCCAGCCGCTCCCGCCGCCCCGAGTCCTGGCGCACTTCCCCGGCGCCAGGCCCCGGGACCGGCCGGAGCGGATGGGGACCAGTCCTGGCGGCGGGGCGCGGCGGACGCGCGGCCCCCGGGCCGCGGGAGAGGGGGCGGGCATGGGCGAGCAGCCCGACGCGGTCACGCCCCCGGCGGGAGACCGCCTCCCCGACGGTCCCTCTCCCGGCGCCGCGCCCGAGCGGGGGACCGCCGACCGCCACGTGCCCGTGCTCCTCGAGCGGTGCGTCGACCTCCTCGCCCCCGGGCTCGCGGCCGAGGGCGCCGTGGTCGTCGACGCGACGCTGGGGATGGGCGGCCACGCCGAGGCGCTGCTGCGCCGCTGCCCGGGCGCGGTGCTCGTCGGCCTCGACCGCGACCCGCAGGCGCTGGCGCTGGCGGGGGAGCGCCTGGCCCCCTTCGGCGACCGGGTCCACCTCGTCCGCACGGTCTTCGACGGGCTGCCGCGCGCCCTGGCCGACCTCGGCGTGCGCGAGGTGGGCGGCGTGCTGCTCGACCTCGGCGTCTCCTCGCTGCAGCTCGACGAGGTCGACCGGGGCTTCTCCTACGCCCGCGACGCGCCCCTCGACATGCGCATGGACCCCACCGGCGGGCCGACGGCGGCGGACGTGCTGGCGACCTACCCGGCGGGCGACCTGGCGCGCGTCCTGCGCGACTACGGCGAGGAGCGCTTCGCCCGCCGCATCGCCGACCGCGTCGTCGCGGCGCGCGAGGTCGCGCCGCTGCGGACGACGCGCGAGCTCGCCGACCTCGTGCGCGACGCCGTGCCGGCGGCCACGCGCCGCACCGGCGGCAACCCCGCCAAGCGGACCTTCCAGGCGCTGCGCGTGGAGGTCAACGGCGAGCTCGACGCCCTGCGCCGCGCGCTCCCCGCGGCGGTGGACGCGCTCGCCGTCGGCGGCCGCGTCGTCGTCATGAGCTACCAGTCCCTCGAGGACCGGATCGCCAAGCAGGTCCTGGCCGCCGGTGCGGCCAGCACCTCACCGCCCGACCTCCCGGTCGAGCTGCCCGAGCACGCGCCGCTGCTGCGCCTGCTCACCCGCGGCGCCGAGACGGCGCCCGAGCCCGAGACCGCCCGCAACCCCCGAGCCGCGTCGGTGCGGCTGCGCGCCGCCGAGCGCGTCCGCGGGGGCCGCCTCCGAAGGAGCGCCGCATGAGCGCCGCCAGCGCCGCTCGAGCCGTCAGCGCCACCGGCGCCGCCCGGCCCGCGCGCCCCCTCGGACCGCCCCGCAGCCGGTCCGCCCGGGCCGCCTCCCCGCTGGCGCGCAGCGCGGGCGCCAGGCCCGGCTCCCGCCCCGCGCC
>NZ_JABEMA010000395.1 GCF_013004605.1 Pseudokineococcus marinus | reverse complement strand
CCCGGGGACCGCTGCCGACGGGTCGGCAGGGGAGCCCCGCGGTGGCCCGCACGCCTGACGGGTCCGAAGGCGAGGTGTCGCGCGACGCCGGGGGCGCCGAGGACCTGGCCCGCCGGTGCGTCGGCGCGGCCGTCGCGCAGGGGACCACGCTCGCGGTCGCCGAGTCCCTCACCGCGGGCCTCGTCTGCGCGCGCCTCGCCGACGTCCCCGGCGCCTCCGGCGCCCTGCGGGGCGGGGTCGTCGCGTACGCGACCGACCTCAAGCGAGCGCTCCTCGACGTGCCGGCGGACCTCCTGGAGCGCGAAGGTCCTGTGCACCCGGACGTCGCGACGGCCATGGCCGACGGCGTACGACGCCTGCTCGGTGCGGACGTCGGCGTCGCGACGACGGGCGTCGCCGGGCCGGGCCCCGCGGACGGGCACCCCGCCGGCACCGCGTTCGCGGCCGTGGCCGGGCCGTGGGGCGCCCGCGTGGTGGCGCTCGACGTGCCCGGCGACCGTGCCGCCGTCCGCGCGGCGGTCACCCGCGAGGCGCTGCTGCTCCTCGCCGACGCCCTGGCGACACCGCCCGCACCGTCCCTGACCGCCGGGGACACGCAGCAGGCGGAGGAGGGAGGCCCCTTCCGTGCGGGGAGCCGGGGGGAGGACGTCGGCGGCCGCGAGACCTCCCCGTGACGCCCGCGGCGGAACACGGTCCCCGCGTCGCCCGTTCTCCCGTCATGCACGTCTCCCGCCTCCCCACGCCGCCCGGGGGCCCCTCCGGGTACCGTGGTGGCGCACGCACCTCCCCGCCCCGTCGACCCACCCCGTCACGACGCGGCGCCCCGGCCCGGCCGGTCGCGCCGCACCCCGGCGGCCCGTCCGCCGGACCCCGCCCCGCGAGCACCGCCCCCGCTGCCCGCGCGGCCTCCGCACCGACGCCCGCCCCGAGCCCGAGAGGGGGTCAGCCCGTGGTCCTCCTGCGACGTGAGCTCGGCGACGCCCTCCGCGACCTGCGGCAGAAGCAGGGCCGGACGCTCCGCGAGGTCTCCGGCACGGCCCGGGTCAGCCTGGGGTACCTGTCCGAGGTCGAGCGCGGTCAGAAGGAGGCCTCCTCCGAGCTGCTCTCCTCGATCTGCGGCGCCCTCGGGACGCCGCTGTCCGCGGTGCTGAGCGAGGTCAGCGACCGGGTCGCCCTCGCCGAGCACCTCCTCGTCCCCGACGTCGTGCCCGACGACCTCGTCGGCGAGGACGTCCGCGGGCCCGAGGGGCTCGTCAGCGCCGCCTGAGCCACACGCTCGTCGGCGCCTCTCGCGCCGCAGAGGCCCCCGTGACGCCGCGGTGGCCCGGCGCCCGCGCTCACCCCTGGCACCCCGCACGTCCGCGGACGTGCGGGGTGTCGTGCGTCGACATCCGCCCGCTCGCCGGCCGGCGCACCCCGGCGACCTCAGGCGCGGGGTGACGTGCCGCGACGGCGCGCCGGGGCCCCGCCGCGCCGGTCGTGGCCGAGCGGGGCCTGCGGGCGGCCGTCGTCCGTCGGCCGGGGTCCCGGCTGGCACACCGGGCACGAGAAGGCGCTGCGGGCGGTCGGCCCGGACCCGAGCGGGGCCACGCGCACGGTCGTGCCGCACCGCAGGCAGGGCAGGCCCGACCGGGCGTGCACGTAGCGGTTGCGACCCGGTCGCGTGTCGCCCGTCGTCGTCTGCACCGGCTCGCGGGCGTCCGCCGCCGCCCGCATCATCCGTCGCGTGCGGGCCAGCAGCCCGGCGACGTCGGGCACGTCGCGCACGGCGGCCCACGGGCTGACGCCGCGCAGGAACAGGGTCTCGCTCATCCAGAAGGTGCCGATGCCGGCGACGAGCCGCTGGTCGAGCAGCGCGGCCCCCACCTCGCGGTCCCCGTCGGCGACGAGGGCGGCCACCGCTGCGCCCGCGCCGTCGGTGCTCCCGTCGTCGATGTCCCAGTCGTCGGCCAGGAGGTCGGGGCCGAGGTGCCCGACCAGGCCGTCCTCCTCCGCCGTCGGGACGAGGTCCAGCATGCCGAGGCGGTGGCCCACGGCGGTCCAGTCGTCGGTGACGAGCACGGCGCGCACCCCCTCGGCGGAGCCGCCGCGCAGCCGCGGCGCGCGGCCGGGCCCCGCACCGGCCGGGGGCGGGGTGCGCTGCACGTGCCAGGAGCCGTCCATCCGCAGGTGGCTGTGGAGGGTGACGCCCGCGTCGGTGCGGGCCAGCAGGTGCTTGCCGCGCGCGACGACCTCGCGCACGACCTGCCCCGACAGGTCCGCGGCCGCGAGCGTCGGCCACCGCAGGTCGGCCGACCGCAGCACCCGGCCCGCCAGCGCGGCGTCCAGGCGCCGGGCCGTGCGCAGCACGGTGTCACCCTCGGGCACGCGGACCTCCCGCCCCCAGCGGTTCCGCG
>NZ_JABEMA010000394.1 GCF_013004605.1 Pseudokineococcus marinus | reverse complement strand
CCCCGCATGGACACCGACAGCGAGCTGTCGCCCGCGGAGGAGGACGAGCTCTACCGCTACTACGGCCTCAGCCGCGGTGGCGACGCCGCCGTCGGGCGGGCCCGCGAGGACGGTGACGAGCAGCAGCAGGCCGACGCCCGCGACCGCGCCGCCGAGCAGGACGACGATCACGAGCCCGCTCCGCGCACGGCCGGGCGGCCCAGGCCGTCGGCGGCCGCACCGGTGAGCAGGCGGGCGGGCACGACGTGCGACGACAGCCGTCGCATCCACCAGAAGCCCGCGACGAAGAGGGCGACGACGACGGCGAGGACCAGCTGGCCGAGGGCGCTGGAGTACGGCTCGACGTAGTCGCGGTTGAAGACGGCGAGCCCGCCGGTGAAGGCGATGGTCACGAGCATGATGATGAGGACGCTGCGGCGCGTGCTGCGCCGGTCGGCCTCCACGCGTCGTCGCGCGTCGATCTCCTCGCGGACCGACCCGGCGAGCGAGGAGAGCACCACCCGCAGCCCGGGCCCGCGCAGGCGCGCGTTGAGCACGAGGGCGGCGACGACGAGGTCGGCCGTCGCGTCGTCGAGCTCGTCGCCGAAGCGCAGCAGCGCCTGCGGCAGCGGGGTGCGGATGGCCAGCCGGTCCGCGAGCGTGCGCAGGGGCGCGGCGATCGAGGCCGAGGCGGCGTAGGCCGTCGCGGGGATGGCCTGCTCGAGCCCGACGGCGCCGGCGATGGTGTCGCGCAGGGACTCCGTCCAGGCCGCCAGGCCCTCGAGGCGCTCCATCTGACGTCGCTCCTCGCGGGCCCCGCCGAACAGCGACCCGCTGAGCAGGCCCAGGCCGGCGGCGGCGACCGCCGCGACGGGCCACCGGGTGACGGCGAGCACGACCAGCCCGGCGACGACGGCGACCGGGACGCGCCGCCCCGCCAGCGCGACGAGCCGACGACGGGTGGCGGCGAGGGACGACGTGCCCGGGGCCGGGCGCTCCACCGGGGTCAGCGCCCGCACGAGGAGCAGCAGGCCGCCGCCGGCCAGCGCCCCGCCCAGCAGGGCGAGGAGCAGCGACGGCGGCACGGCGGTCACCGCGCGCCCGCCGCGACGCGGTAGCCGTGCTCGGCGAGGTCGGCGGCGCAGGCGACCGGCGCCGCGGGCACGGCGAGCCCGTCGGCCCCCGCGGCGAAGATCTCGCTGGACAGCACGCGTCCGTCGACGCCGTTGACCTCCCGGACGCTCGTCACGGTGCGTCGCAGGGTGCCGCCGCGCGCGTAGTCGTTCGTCCGCTGGACGAAGACGACGAAGTCGACGGCCCCGGCCACGAGCATCGCCGTCGCGTCCGCCGGCAGCCGCTCCTTGGACTGGATGGCGTAGGTCGAGATGCGGTTGAAGACCTCGAGCGAGCTGTTGGCGTGGATCGTCGACAGTGAGCCGTCGTTGCCCTGGCTCATGGCGTTGAGCATCGTGACGATCTCGTCGCCGAGGACCTCGCCGACGATGACGCGGCTCGGGTTCATGCGCAGGCTGCGGCGCACGAGCTCGGCCATCGTCACCGCGCCCCCGCCCTCGGAGTTGGGCAGGCGCTCCTCGAAGGCGACGACGTTGGGGTGCAGGTCGGCGAAGTCGCCGAGGCCGAGCTCGAGCGCCCGCTCGACGGTGATGAGGCGCTCGTGCGGCGGGATCTCGTGGGCCAGGGCCCGCAGGAGCGTCGTCTTCCCGGCGTTCGTGGCGCCCGCGATCATGATGTTCTTGCGCGCCGCCACGGCCGCGGAGCAGAAGGCGGCCAGCTCGGCCGTCATCGACCCGCCGTCGACGAGGGCGTCAAGGCTGACGCGCGTGACGCGCGCCCGGCGGATCGACAGGGACGGGCGCGCGCAGACGCCCATGACGGCGGACAGGCGGCTGCCGTCGGGCAGGCGCAGGTCGAGCTGCGGGTTGGCCGAGTCGAAGGGCCGCGAGGCGAGCCCGGAGTAGGCGCCGAGGAGCTGCACGAGCTCGACGAGCTCGTCGTCGGTGTCGGCGACCGGCGGCATCGCCTCCTCGCGGCCGTCGGCGTACCCGACGAAGACGCGGTCGCAGCCGTTGATGTCGATGTTCTCGACCATCGGGTCGTCGAGCAGCGGCTGCAGGCGCCCGACGCCGAAGAGGGCGGCGTGGACGCCGGCGGCCAGCTCCTCGTCCTCCGCCGCGGTGAGCGGCGAGCGCCCCGCCGCGAGCTCGCCCCGGGCGTGCTGCTCGAGCACCCGCCCGATGACGGCGCGGGCGAACTGGCGCTCGTCCTCCCCCGTCATGGGCGGCACGCCGGCGGTCGCGTCCTCGCGGCGCTGGCGCGCGAGGACGTCGGCGGTCTGCTCGCGCAGGCGGCGCAGGAGCAGCTGGTCCACGGCGGTCCTCTCCGGGCGGGGGCGGGGGGCG
>NZ_JABEMA010000393.1 GCF_013004605.1 Pseudokineococcus marinus | reverse complement strand
CGCCGGGCCGGCGGAGCCGCCCGCACGGGCGCCCCCGTCGAGGAGTCCCCATGAGCACGCCCAGCACGAGCCCCGCCGGGGGCGCCGCACCCCCGCCCGACGCCGGTCCCGACGCGGCGGCCAGCACGAGCGGCGCCGGCGACACCACCGGCGGCGGGCGCGGTCCCGCCGGCGTCCGCTCGCTCCTGCGCTCGAGCACCGTCATGGCGGCGGGCACCGCCGTCAGCCGCGCGCTCGGCCTCGTCCGGTCGGTCGTGCTCGTCGTGGCGATCGGCGCCGTCGGCACGGGCGCCGACGCCTTCGACGTCGCCAACCGGCTCCCGAACATCGTCTACCTGCTCATCGCCGGCGGCGTGCTCAACGCCGTCCTCGTGCCGCAGATCGTGCGCGCCTCGCGCGACCCCGACGGGGGCGCGGCCTTCGTCGACCGGCTCGTCACCCTCATCGTCACGGGGCTCGCCGCGGTCACGGCCCTGTGCATGGTGGCCGCGCCGCTCCTCGTGCGCGCCTACGCGTCGTCGTGGGGCCCGGACGAGCTGCGCCTCGCCACGGCCATCGCCCTGTGGGTGCTGCCGCAGCTCTTCTTCTACGGCCTCTACACGGTGCTCGGCCAGGTCCTCAACGCCCGCGGCAGCTTCGGCCCCTACATGTGGGCGCCCGTCGTCAACAACGTCGTCTCCATCGCGGGCCTCGCGGTCTTCATCGGCCTCTTCGGGCGCGCGGACGAGACGACGGGGCTCGACACCCTCGACCCCACGCAGATCGCCGTGCTCGCGGGGACGGCGACGCTCGGCGTCGTCGCGCAGGCGCTCGTGCTGCTCGTGCCGCTGCGCCGGCTCGGTTTCACGTGGACCCCGCGGTTCGGCGTCCGCGGCGTGGGCCTGCGCAGCGCCGGGACGGTGGCGCTGTGGACCTTCGCCGGCATCCTCGTCTCCCAGGCGGGGTACCTCGTCACCGTGCAGGTGGCGGTCTACGGCTCGCAGGGGGCGGGGGAGCCGGTGCCCGAGGGGGTCGTGCTGCCCGGGCCGGCCGTGCTCGGGTACGCCTACCTCCTGTACGTCCTGCCGCACTCCCTCGTCGCCGTGTCCGTCGTGACGGCCCTCTTCACCCGCCTGTCGGGGCGCATCAGCTCCGGCGACGTCGACGGCGCCCGGGCGGACATGTCCCTCGGCCTGCGGCTCCTCGGCGTCGTCTCGGTCCTGTCCGCGACGGGGCTGGTGGTGCTCGGCGCGCCCGTCGGCGTCCTGCTCTTCGGCCCGGGCGGCGGCGACGTCATCGGCGCGACGGCGGGCGCCATGGCGCTGGGGCTGCCCTTCTACAGCGCCCTCTACCTCGTCCAGCGCGGCTTCTACGCCCGCGAGGACGGCAAGCGGCCGTTCATCGGCGTCGTCGTGGCCGGCGTCGTGTCGGTCGTGCTCAACGTCGTCGTGGCGCTCGTCGTGCCGGCGGAGCTCGTGGTGGTGGGTCTCGGCGTCTCCCAGAGCGTCGGCAACGTGGCGGGCCTCGCCACCGCCCTCGTCCTCCTCCACCGCCGGACGGGCTCCTTCGACGGCGCCCGCGTCCTGCGCCTGCACGTGCGCGTGCTCCTGTCGGCCGTCGTCGCCGGGCTCGCCGGCTGGGGCGCCAGCAGCGGCGTCCAGGCGCTCCTGTCCGGCATCACGAGCCGGCCCACCGCGCTCGCCGTCGTCCTCGTCGCGGGCGCCGTCGTCGTCGGCGTCTACGTCCTCATGCTCCGGGCCACGCGGGTGCGCGAGCTCGACGACGTCCTCGCGCAGGTCCGCCGCCGCTGAGGCCCCCTGTCCCGCGGACGAGCCTCACGGACGGGTCGCCCCGCGCCGCCTACCCTGGCGCCGGCGGGGAGCAGCGGGGGGCGAGGGGCCGTCGGCGGCCCCGGGCGCGGGCACGATCCGCGCGGACGACGGAGGTGGCACGCGGTGGAGGCAGGCAGCCCGCTCGTCGAGGGCGGCGTGCTCGGAGGGCGGTACCGGCTGGTGCGGCCCGTGGGAGGCGGCCGGGGGGACGGCGAGGACGGCCGTCCGGCCGGGCGCCGCGGGGCCCGCACGTGGCGGTGCCACGACGTCGTCCTCGACCGCCCCGTCGACCTCCTGCTCGTCGCCGGGGGCGCCGAGCTCGTCGTCGACGCCGCGCGCCGCGCGGCCCTCGTCGACGACGCCCGGGTGCTGCGGGTCCTCGACGTCGGCGAGGACGCCGGCTGGGCCTACGTCGTCACCGCCGTGGTCCCGGGCGAGACCCTCGCCGCGCTCGTGCACCGCCGCGGGCCCCTGCCGCCGGCGCTCGCGCGCACCCTCGTCGGCGAGGCCGCGCAGGCCCTC
>NZ_JABEMA010000392.1 GCF_013004605.1 Pseudokineococcus marinus | reverse complement strand
GGTGTCGCCCAGCGGCAGCCGCGGCGCGGGCACGTCCGGCGGCGGCGCGGGCGCGGCACCCGGGCCGAGCACGCGGTCGGCGTACTCGGCGGCGGGCAGCGCCGGCGAGAAGAGCCACCCCTGGCCGAAGCGGACACCCTGCTCGACCAGGCGGGTGCGCTGCTCCTGCGTCTCGACGCCCTCGGCCAGCAGGTCGAGCCGCAGGGTGCGCGACATGGCCACGAGGCCGGCGACGAGGCGCGTCCCGCCCGCGCCCGCGACGATGGACCGGTCGATCTTCAGCACCTGCACGGGGAAGCGCTGCAGGTAGTCGAGCGACGTGTAGCCGCGCCCGTAGTCGTCGAGGTGGACGCCGGCGCCGAGCGCGCGCAGGCCGCGCAGCACCTCCAGCAGCCGTTCGTCGTCGGGAAGCGGCTCGTGCTCGGTGATCTCCAAGTGCAGCTGCGAGCCCGGCACGCCGGCGCGGGCGAGGGCCTCGCGGACCCGCTCGGGGAGGCCGGGGTCGAGCAGGCTCGTGCGGGTGAGGTTGACGCTCACGGGCAGGGCGCGGCGCCGCTGGTCGCGCCAGCGGCCCAGCTGCTCGAGGACGTCGACGAGCACGGCCGCGTCGAGCTCGGCGTCGAGCCCGCTCGTCGCGACGTGGCCGAGGAAGGCGTCCGGGGCCAGCAGGCCGTGCTCGGGGTGGCGCCAGCGCACGAGGGCCTCGGCGCCGACGACCTCGCCCGTCGCCAGCTCGACGAGCGGCTGGTAGTGCACCTCCAGGCGCCCCACGGACGGCGAGCGGCCCGCGAGCAGCGCCCGCACCTGGCTGCTGAGGGCGTACCGGTGCTGCACCTCGGCCCGCTGGTCCGGGTGGTAGGTGCGGACGACGTCGCGCCCGGCCGCCTTGGCGGCGTAGAGGGCGACGTCGGCGCGGGTCAGCTGCTCCGCGAGCGACGTGCCCGGCGCGGGCGGCGCCAGCCCCACGCTGGCGCTGGTGCGCAGGACGAGGTCGCCGACGTCGAGCGGGTGGCGCAGACCCGTGACGACGGCCTCGGCGACGTCGTCCTGCGCCCCGGGCCGCACGAGCACGGCGAACTCGTCGCCGCCGAAGCGGGCGACGACGCCGTGCTCGCCCACCGCGGCGAGCAGCCGGTCGCGCACCCCGAGGAGCAGGAGGTCGCCGACGTCGTGGCCGTGGGCGTCGTTGACGTCCTTGAAGTCGTCGAGGTCGACGAGGAGCAGCGCCCACCCGTCGCCGCCGGGGCCCTCGGCGTGCGCCCGGGCGAGGGCGCGGCGGTTCGGCAGGTCGGTCAGCGGGTCGTGGTCGGCGAGGTGCTCGGAGGAGCGCAGCGCCGCCCACGAGCGCAGGACGCCGGCGGCGGCCGCGCCCGTGCCCACCACGAGGTGCGCCCACGTCGGCAGCCCGGTGCCGCCGAAGGCGAGGTCGACGAGCCGCAGCCCGACCGGCACGAGGACGAGCGGGAGGAGCCCGAGGACCACGGTCGAGCGCCGGCGGGCGGGGGCCATGTGCTCGGCGTCGAGGAGGCGGCGGGCGCTCGGGTGCAGCTGCGCCGCGCCCAGCAGCCCGAGGCCGACGACGAGCGCGGCGGCCCCGGCGCCGTCCCCGGCCACGTCGCCCTCCGACCCCGGCCCGCCGCGCACGAGGCGCAGGACGTCGTGGAGGAGCAGGGCGCAGGCCGCGGCGACGCAGCACCACGACGCCACCGACCGCGCGTCGCGGCGGGTGAGCGCCATCCGCAGCACGGACGCGAGGAGGACGACGTCGGTGCTCGCCATGAGGGCCGCCCGCGCGGTCGGCGACCACGTCGCGAGCAGCACGGCCGCCTGCGCGGCGAAGAGGCCGAGGACGCCGACGATGACGCCGACCTCGAGGGCGTCCGCCCGACCGGCGCGCCGACCGGTGCGGACGGCGAGGAGGACGACGACGGCCGCGGCGACGGCGTGCGTCACGCCGTCGGAGGCGGCGCGCAGGGCGAGCAGGGCGCCGGCGTCGAGCACCTGCCCGAGGGACAGGGCCGCGAGCACGCCCGCCTGGACGAGCCAGACCCGCGGCGCGACGACGGCGCCGCCGAGCGCGACGAGCCCGAGGACCGCCCACGCGGTCCACGGGCGCCGCAGCACCTCGACAGCCCTCACCCCCTCCTCCTCGGCCGGTGGGGCCCGCCGGCCCAGGACTCCGGCGCACGAGCGGCCCCGCGGGGCGAGGGACCACGCGGACGGCCCACCGGGCCGCCCCCTGGTAGACACGTCACCAGGCCGGTGCCGGCCGCCACGCTCGACTGGTGCACCCGGCGGCGGATGCCGGCCGTGTCGACGAAGACCCACTCGCGCCCGGCGAGCTCGACGACCTCGTCCACCGGGTCGCGGGTCGTCCCGGCGGTGGCGTCGACGACGACCCG
>NZ_JABEMA010000391.1 GCF_013004605.1 Pseudokineococcus marinus | reverse complement strand
CTCCGCCGTGCGCGGCCCCGGCACCGAGCAGCGCCTCGCCGACGGCCGCACGCTGCGCTACTACGACGACGGCGGCGGCTCCGGCGCCGACCGCCCGCGCGACGACGAGCGGCCGATGACGGAGGCCGACCGCGGGCGCGCCGGCGAGGTGCGCCAGGACCCGCTGACCGGCGACTGGGTCGCCGTGGCCGCGCACCGCATGACCCGCACCTTCCTGCCCCCCGCCGGGCAGTGCCCCCTGTGCCCCAGCGGCAGCGAGGGCTCTTCCGGGCAGCCGTCGGAGGTGCCCGCGCGGGCCTACGACGTCGCCGTCCTCGACAACCGCTTCCCCTCCTTCGCCGAGGTCGCCACGGGCCCGGACGACGGCACGCTCCTCGACGGGGAGGAGCTGTGGCCGGTGGGCCGCGCCGTCGGGCGCACCGAGGTCGTCTGCTTCTCCGACGACCACGACGCGTCCTTCGGCGACCTGGGCGTCGACCGCCTCCGGACGGTCGTGCGGGCGCTGGCGCACCGCACCGAGGAGCTGTCCGCGCTGCCCGACGTGGCGCAGGTCTTCTGCTTCGAGAACCGCGGCGAGGAGATCGGCGTCACGCTGCGCCACCCGCACGGGCAGGTCTACGCCTACCCGTTCGTGCCGCCGCGCACGCAGGCGCTGCTGCGCCGGGCCCGCGCCCACCGCGAGCGCACGGGCGGCAACCTCCTCGCCGACGTCCTCGCCGCGGAGAAGCGGGCGGGCACACGCGTGGTCCTCGAGGCCGAGCACTGGACCGCCTACGTGCCCGCGGCGGCGCGCTGGCCCGTGGAGGTGCACCTGGCGCCGCACCGCGGCGTCCCGGACCTCGCCGCACTGGAGGACGACGAGCGCGAGGAGCTGGCCCACGTCCAGCTCGACCTCGTGCAGCGGCTCGACCGCTTCTTCGACGAGGTCGACCACCTGCCGTACATCTCGGGGTGGCACCAGGCCCCGACCGGCGAGGGCCGCGACCTCGGGCGCCTGCACCTGCAGGCCTTCTCGCTGCTGCGCTCGCCCGGCAAGCTCAAGTACCTGGCCGGCTCGGAGTCGGGCGTGGCCGCGTGGATCAACGACAGGACGCCCGAGGCGATCGCCGAGCGGCTGCGGGAGGTGGCCCGATGAGCGGCCCGACGGACGGCACGAGGGACGGCACGACGGCGAGCGGGGAGGCGGCGCCCGGGGCCGGCGTCGACCGGGTGCCCGACCCCGACCCCGCGCGCCTGCTGGCGCAGGTGCGCGAGGTCTTCACCCGCGCCCACGGCGGCGAGCCCGCCGGCGTCTGGGCCGCCCCGGGCCGTGTGAACCTCGTCGGCGAGCACGTGGACTACGCCGGAGGCACCTCGCTGCCCCTCGCGCTGCCGCACCGCACGCTCGTCGCCGTGCGCCCCCGCGAGGACGGGCGCGTGCGGCTCGTGTCGGCCTGGGCGCCGGACGAGCCGTGGGAGGGCGCGCTGGCGGACGTCCGCCCCGGCGAGGGCGGCCGCGCCGGCTCGGTCGAGGGCTGGCCGGCCTACCCGGCCGGGGTGCTGTGGGCGCTCGGCCAGGGTGCGACGGGCAGCGGCAGGACGGGCTGGGACGTCCCGGGCGTGGACCTCGCCGTCGCCTCCGACGTGCCCGTGGGCGCCGGCCTGTCGAGCTCGGCGGCGCTCACCTGCTCGACCGCCCTCGCCGTCGCCGACCTGCTGGGCCACGAGGACGACGACGCCCTGCGGGCCGCGCTCGTGGCGGCCTGCGTGCGCGCGGAGAACGAGGTGGCCGGCTCACCGACGGGCGGCATGGACCAGCAGGCCTCCCTGCGCGCCCGCGCCGGCCACCTGCTGCTGCTGGACTCCGCCGACGGGTCCGTCGAGCAGGTGCCCCTCGCGCTGGAGGCGCACGGCCTCGTGCTCCTCGTCGTCGACACGCGCGCGCCCCACCGCCTCGTCGACGGGCAGTACGCGCAGCGGCGGGCCGCGTGCACCCGCGCGGCCGAGCTGCTCGGGGTCCGGCACCTGGCGCGGGCGGCGGGCGACGACGGCGTCGGGCCGGTGCTCGAGCGGCTGCGGGCGGCCGGGGCGGACGACGAGGTCGTCCGCCGGGCGCGGCACGTGCTCACCGAGGAGGAGCGCACCCGCGAGGTCGTGCGGCTCCTGCGCGCCGACCGGCCGCAGGAGGTCGGCCCCCTCCTCGACGGCTCGCACGCGTCCCTGCGCGACGACCACGAGGTGTCCTCCCCCGAGCTCGACGTCGTCACCGACGCCGCGCGGGAGGCGGGGGCGCTGGGCGCGCGCATGACGGGCGGCGGCTTCGGCGGGTCCGCGGTGGCGCTCGTGCGGGCCGACGGGGTCGACGCCGTCGCCGACGCCGTGGGG
>NZ_JABEMA010000390.1 GCF_013004605.1 Pseudokineococcus marinus | reverse complement strand
GGAGGTGCCCTTCCTCGACGTGCGCGGCCGGGTGGACCGCGGGGTGGCGAGGCCGGGCGGGCGGGGCTGGGCGCCGTGGTCGGCGCGGCCCGACGCTAGCCGCTCGGGAGGGTTAGCCTGGCGGGTGCACGCCGGAGCGGGCCCGCGCCCGTGTCGCCGTCCCCGACCGGGGGGCGGGCGCCCACCGCGGGGAGCCGCCCGGCCCAGGACGACGCGAGGACGGACGAGGGTGCCGACAGGCAGGGTCAAGTGGTTCGACGCCGAGCGCGGGTTCGGCTTCATCGCGGCCGAGGACGGGGACGAGGTCTTCCTCCACGCCTCGGCGCTGCCCGCGGGGACGACCGTCTCCCCGGGCGCCAAGGTCGAGTTCGGCGTCGCCGACGGGCGCCGCGGCAAGCAGGCGCTCTCCGTGCGGGTGGTCCAGGCCCCCGCCACCGTGACGTCGGGCACGCGCCGCGGTCCCGAGGACATGGCCGTCGTCGTCGAGGACCTCATCCGCCTCCTCGACGGCGTCTCCAACCAGCTGCACCGCGGCCGCTACCCCGACCGCAGCGCGGGTCGCAAGGTCGCGACCGTGCTGCGCCGCGTCGCCGACGACCTGGAGGGCTGAGGCGTGCCTCCCCGCCGGCGCCGCGCCCCCGCCTCCGACGCCGTGCTCGCCGGAGCGGTGGAGCTGGCGCGCGAGGCCGCCGAGGCCGTGGCCGGCCGCGGTCCCCGCGGCGAGGTCCTCGTGGGCGAGCACCTCGGCGTCCGCGTCGAGGACGACCGCCTCCTCACCCACGACTTCGCCTGCACCGCAGCCGGGTACCAGGGGTGGCGCTGGGCGGTGACGCTCGCGCGGGCGCCGCGCGCCCGCGTCGCCACGGTCTGCGAGGCCGAGCTCCTCGCCGGCGAGGGCTCCGTCCTCGCGCCGGCGTGGCTGCCCTGGGCCGAGCGGCTGCAGCCGGGGGACGTCGGCCCGACCGACGTCCTGCCGCGCGTGGAGGACGACGAGCGGCTCGTCCCGGGCTTCACCGCCACGGGCGAGGAGGACGTCGACGCCGTCGGGTTCCACGAGCTCGGGCTCGGCCGGCGCCGGGTGCTCTCCCGCGACGGGCGCGCCGAGGCGGCGCAGCGCTGGTACGACGGCGAGCACGGCCCGGGCGCCGAGAGCGCCAAGGCGTCGGCGGCGGGCTGCGGCAGCTGCGGGTTCTTCCTGCCGCTGCCGGGGGCGATGCGCCAGGTCTTCGGGGTGTGCGCCAACGGCTGGTCGCCGTCGGACGGCACGGTCGTCAGCGTCGACCACGGCTGCGGGGCGCACAGCGAGACCGACGTCGAGGTGCGGCGCGAGCAGGTGCCGGCTCCCGTCGTCGACGACCAGGTCCTCGACGTCGTGCCGGTCGCCTGACCGGCGCGGTGCGCTCGCCCGGTCCCTCCGACGACGCCGGTCGTCCCGACGGCTCCGGCCCGGAGGGCGACCCCCGACCCGCGGACCGGGACGACCCCTTCGGCTGCGCCGGGTTGCGGGCCCGCGCGCTGGCGGCCTGGACGGCCTCGCCCGACCGGCTGCGGGAGGACGCCAACGCCGAGGAGGAGCTCGCGCTCGGCGGCTACCGCGACCGCGTCGTCGTCGAGCTGGCCCAGAACGCCGCCGACGCCGCCGTCCGCGGCGGGGAGGTCGGGCGCGGACGGCTGCTGCTGCGGCTCTCCTCCGCCGACGGCGCACCCGTGCTGCTGGCCGCCAGCGGGGGCGTGCCGCTCGACGCCGCCGGCGTGCGGGCCTTGGCGGGTCTGCGCGCCTCGACCAAGCGTCCCGAGCCGGGCGCGAGCGACGGCGGCCCCCCGCTGGACGGCGTGGTCGGGCGCTTCGGCGTCGGCTTCACGGCCGTCCTCAGGGTGAGCGACGCGCCCGCCCTGCTGACGGCGGCGGGTGGCGTCGGCTTCGACCGGCGTCGGGCGGCCGCCGCCGTCCACGAGGCCGCGTCCGCCGCCGGCGGTGAGCTCGCCGCCGAGGTCGCCCGCCGGGGCGGCTCGCTGCCGGTGCTGCGCAGCCCCTTCGCGGTCGGCCCCGACGACGTGCCCGGGGGCGACGAGGCGGCGGCGCTGCTCGACCGGGGCTGGTCGACCGTCGTCGTCCTCCCGCTGCGCCCGGACGCCGTCGCGCCGGTCGGCGCGCTGCTCGACGCCGTCGACGACCTCCTCCTGCTGGCGCTGCCGGCCCTGGGGGAGGTCCGCGTGGAGCGGCCCGGCGTCGCCGACCGGGTGCTCCGCGACGTGGCCGATCGCTGGGTCGTGCTGCGCCGCAGCGGTGCGCACGAGCCGGCGGCGCTCGCGGGACGTCCCGCCGAGGAGCGCGCCGACCCCCGGTGGGCGCTGGCGTGGGCCCTGCCCCGGCGTCCCGCCGCGCCCTCCGACCCGCTCGCCGCGGCCCTGGGGCGGCTCGACGG
>NZ_JABEMA010000039.1 GCF_013004605.1 Pseudokineococcus marinus | reverse complement strand
GGCTTGACGTCGCGGTGGACGACGCCGGCGGCGAGCGCCGCGCCCGACGCCGGCGCGCGGCTCGGCCCCGTGGCCGCCGACGTCCGGGCGCCCGGGGCCGAGGTGCGCCTGTCCGTGCTGGGCCGCTACTCGAGCGGGGCCTTCGCGCAGTCGGCCGCCGAGATCGTGGCCCACGACCCGGGCACGCACCGCGTCTTCGTCGTCAACGCGCTGAACGGGCGGCTCGACGTGCTCGACGCGTCCGACCCGACGGCGCCCGTGCTCGAGACGACCGTCGCGTTCGGCGCGGGCGAGGTGCCCAACTCGGTCGACGTGCGCGAGGACGGCCTCGTCGCCGTCGCCGTCGAGGCGCCGCGGAAGACCGACCGGGGACGCCTGGTGCTCCTCGACGGCCGCGCCGAGCAGCCGCGCGAGGTGGGGTCGGTGCGCGTCGGCGCCCTGCCCGACATGGTGACGTGGACGCCGGACGGGCGGACGGCGCTCGTCGCGAACGAGGGCGAGCCCTCCGCGCCGGGCGACGACGGGTCCGAGGACGCCCCGGAGCGCCCCGGCTACGCCGCCGACCCCGTGGGCTCGGTGAGCGTCGTCGACGTCGTCGCCCGCGGCGGCGACCTCGACCGGCTCCGCGTGCGCACCCGCACCGCCGGCTTCGAGCGCTTCGAGGCGCGCCGCGACGAGCTCGTGGCCGCAGGGCTGCGGCTCACCGGGCCCGACGCCGCGTCGCTGCGCCTGGCGCGGAACCTCGAGCCGGAGTACATCACCGTGGCCGACGACGGCCGGACGGCCTGGGTGGCGCTGCAGGAGGCCAACGCCCTCGCGCGGCTCGACGTCGTCCGCGGCCGGATCACCGACGTCCTCCCCCTCGAGCGCGTCGACCACTCGCGGCCCGGGCACGGCATCGACCCCTCCGACCGGGACGGCGTCGCCGACGTCCGCCCCGTGCCGGTCACCGGCCTGCAGATGCCCGACGGCATCGCCTCCTACACGGCCGCCGACGGCGAGACCTACGTCGTCACGGCGAACGAGGGCGACTCCCGCGCCTGGGGCGACGAGGACACCTGGCGCGAGACCGGCGGCTTCTCCGACGAGGCCCGGGCGAAGGACCTCGGCGACGACGGCCTGCCGCCGCTGTGCGCGACCTCCCCCGCCGCGGGGCGCCTCGACGACGCCGACCTCGGCCGCCTGACGATCTCCTGGCCCGACGGCCTGTCCGCCGACGGGTCGTGCGTCCAGGACCTGCACGCCTACGGCTCGCGCTCGGTGTCGGTGCTCGACGCCGACGGCCGCACGGTGTGGGACTCGGGCGACCAGCTCGAGCGCCTCGTCGCGCAGGCCCTGCCGGACTTCTTCAACAGCGACCACGAGGAGGCGACCTTCGACGGCCGGAGCGACAACAAGGGCCCGGAGCCGGAGGGCGTCACGGTCGGGCGGGTGACGACGGCGTCCGGCGAGGAGCGCGTCTACGCCTTCGTCGGCCTCGAGCGGGTGGGCGGCGTGGTCGTCGGCGACGTCACCGACCCCCGCGACGTGCGCTTCGTGCAGTACCTCAACCCCCGGGACCTCTCCGTGGACACCGAGGTCGACGACGACGACCAGCCGCCCGCCGGCTGGGAGGCCGCCGGGGACCTCGGTCCCGAGGGCCTGGCCTTCGTGGCCGCCGAGGACAGCCCGCTGCCGGGCGTGCCGCTGCTCGTCGTCGGCAACGAGGTCTCGGGCACGACGACGCTCCTGCGCCTCGACGTCACGGGCTGAGGCGGGCGGCGAGCACCGACGGCGGAGCCGTCCACGAACGACGACGGCGGAGCCGTCCACGAACGACGACGGCGGAGAGCCGTCCACGAGCCTGACCGTGCACGGTCACGCTCGTGGACGGCTCCCGGGCTGTCCGGAGGTGGAGGGCTGCTCCGAGACGGCGAGCCGCTGGGGGGCGGAGGCGGCCGGCGGCTCTGCCAGGATCGGCGCCTGTCCGTCCCGCCGCCGGCGCCCCGACCCGCCGGCCGACCGCTGGAGCCGCCCGTGTCCTCCGCCGCCCTCCCCGCCGGCGCCCGCCCCGGCCTCGTCCTCGCCGACCTGCTGCCCGGCGCCCGCACCCGCGACGTCGCGCTCGTCGTCGGCGGCGTGCTCGGCATGGCGCTCATGGCCCAGGTGGCCGTGCCCGTGCCCGGCTCGCCCGTGCCGATCACCGGTCAGACCCTCGGGCTCGTGCTCGTCGCGGCCGCCCTCGGCCCCGTGCGCGCCGTGTCCGTCATGGGCGTCTACATCCTCGCCGCCCTCGTGGGCCTGCCCTTCTACTCCGAGGCGAGCGGCGGCTACGAGGCCGTCGTCGGCGCGACGGGCGGCTACGTGGTCGGCTTCGTGCCGGCGGCCTACCTCGTCGGGCTCGCGGCGCGCCACGGCGCGGACCGCCGCTTCCTGCGCGCGCTGCCGCTCTTCGTCGCCGGCCAGCTCGTCGTCTTCGCCGTCGGCGTGCCGTGGCTCGCGCTGACGACGGGGATGAGCGCGTCGGAGGCCCTCGCCGCCGGCTTCTTCCCGTTCCTCCTCGGCGGCGCCGTCAAGGCCGCCGTCGCCGGCGCCGTCCTGCCGGGCCTGTGGAGGCTCGTCGGTCGCCGCTGACGCCGCTGCACGCGCGAGAGGCCGCCACCCGAGCTCGGGTGGCGGCCTCTCGCGCGTGGTGCGGGTCTCGTCGCGGGTCCGCTCCGACGCCGTCGGCGGGGCGGACCCGACACCTCCTGTCTACTCCCCGTCCACCGGGGAGGGAAGAGCCGACGGGGGGTGACCTCGGTCACAGGCCGCCGGCGTCACCGCCCCGGAGCAGGCCAGCGGTGGACCCGCGGCGCGGTCAGCCGCGCCGTGCGTCCACCGCTGCCCCGTCGTCCATCGCCGCGTCAGCCGCGGTGCCGCCGTCCGCGGGCATCAGGTCGGCCAGGAGCGCCTCCACGCGGCGGCGGATCTCGTCGCGGATGGGCCGGACGGCCTCGATGCCCTGACCCGCCGGGTCCTCGAGGGCCCAGTCCTCGTACCGCTTGCCCGGGAAGATTGGGCACGCGTCGCCGCACCCCATGGTGATGACGGCGTCGGAGGCGCGGACGGCGTCCGTCGTGAGGACCTTCGGCCGCTCAGCCGTGATGTCGATGCCGACCTCGGCCATGGCCTCCACGGCGGTCGGGTTGATCTGGTCGGCCGGCATCGACCCGGCGGACCGGACCTCGACGGCGCCGCCGGACAGGGCGGTGGTGAAGCCCGCCGCCATCTGGCTGCGGCCGGCGTTGTGGACGCAGACGTACAGGACGCTGGGACGCTCGCTCATCGGGTCTCCTCGACTCGGGGTCGGCTGGTGGCTCGGGCGGGGGCGGTCGGGTCACCGGGGAAGAAGCGGCGCCCGGCCCAGAGGGCCACGTAGACGAGCGCCACGAGCACGGGCACCTCGATGAGCGGGCCGACGACGCCCGCGAGGGCCTGCCCCGAGGCGACGCCGAAGGTGCCGATCGCCACCGCGATCGCCAGCTCGAAGTTGTTGCCGCTGGCCGTGAAGGCGAGCGTCGAGGTCTTCGCGTAGCCGAGCCGCAGGCGCATGCCGAGGAGGAAGGAGCCCGCGAACATGAGGACGAAGTAGGCGAGCAGCGGCAGCGCGATGCGCGCGACGTCGAGCGGCGCGGAGGTGATGGCGTCGCCCTGCAGCGCGAAGAGCATGACGATCGTGAAGAGCAGGCCGTAGAGGGCCACCGGGCCGATCCGCGGCAGGAAGCGCCCCTCGTACCACTCGCGCCCGCGGGCCCGCTCCCCCACCGTCCGGGTGAGGAAGCCGGCGACCAGGGGCACGCCGAGGAAGACGAGCACCGAGACGAGGATCGCCCCGACGGAGAACTCCGCGGACGCCGTCTCCAGGCCCAGCCAGCCGGGCAGGACCTCGAGGTAGAACCACCCCAGGCCGGCGAAGGCGAGCACCTGGAACACCGAGTTGATCGCCACGAGCACCGCGGCGGCCTCCCGGTCCCCGCAGGACAGGTCGTTCCAGATGAGCACCATGGCGATGCAGCGGGCCAGCCCGACGATGACCAGGCCGGTCCTGAACTCCGGGGAGTCCGGGAGCATCAGCCACGCGAGGGCGAACATCAGCGCCGGGCCGACGACCCAGTTGAGGACCAGCGACGCCACGAGCAGGCGGCGGTCGCCGGTGACGCGGGCCGTCTCGGAGTACCGGACCTTCGCCAGCACCGGGTACATCATCAGCAGCAGGCCGACCGCGATGGGCAGGCTGACGTCGCCCACGGTGACGGCCCCGAGGGCGTCGTCGAGGCCCGGCACCAGGCGGCCCAGGAGCAGCCCGACGGCCATCGCCAGCACGATCCACACGGGCAGGAAGCGGTCGAGCACCGACAGCCGCGCGAGGACGGGCGCGTCCGGCGGCGCGGGTCGGGCGGTCTCGGCGACGGCGTCGCTCACGGGCTCCTCCTGGCGTGCGGGACGGTCGACCGGTGGATCGACTGCCGTCGATGCTGCCCGCCACATCGACGCCCGTCAACATCGACGTCGGTCGATCTCCGGGGTAGCCTCCGGCGATGAGCCCGAGCGCCGCCCTCCCCGCCCGCGACGTCGCGGCCTGCTGCGCCACCCCCGTGACCAGCGCGCCCCTCGGCGCCGACGACGCCCTCGAGCTCGCGCGCGTGCTCAAGGCCCTCGCCGACCCCGCGCGGCTCCGGCTGCTCTCGCTCATCGCCGCCGCGGACGGCGAGGAGGCCTGCGTCTGCGACCTCACGGCACCCGTGGGGCTGAGCCAGCCGACCGTGAGCCACCACCTCAAGACGCTGGTCGACACGGGACTGCTCACCCGCGACCGACGCGGCTCCTGGGCCTTCTACGCGCTCGTGCCGGGCGCGCTCGACGCCGTGGCCGGC
Organism: Pseudokineococcus marinus; assembly: GCF_013004605.1. GTDB lineage: Bacteria > Actinomycetota > Actinomycetes > Actinomycetales > Quadrisphaeraceae > Pseudokineococcus > Pseudokineococcus marinus. The sequence continues at coordinate 11,261 of NZ_JABEMA010000039.1, read as the reverse complement.
GCGCTGCAGCGTCCCGGTCGCTGACGCGGGCGCCGCTGAGGCCGCCCGTCGACGGCGGGCGCGGCGCCCCCGTCGTGGCCCCGGCACCTGCCTCGCAGGACGGTCGGATGCCCCGGGTCACGTGTTCACCAGGTCGTCGCCCGCCGCCCGCCCGACGTCCACCGCGCGAGGACGACGCTGCCGTCGCATCCGCCCCGCCGCCGCGCGCCCCCCCTGGTCCTGCGACGCCGACGGCCGGGCACCCAGCGCACAGCGGAGGACCCATGTCCGGATCGCACCACGGCGCCCACGGCCACACGCACGGCGACCACGCCCACGACCACCCGCACGAGCACGGCCACGCGCACGGACACCCCCACACCCACGAGGCGACGCCGGTCGAGGGCGGCGTCCTCGGCGAGGCCGTCGACCTCACCGTCCCCGACGCCGAGCTGAGCCCGGCGGCGCTGAGCCGCCGCGGCGTCCTGCGGGGCGCCGGCCTCCTCGGGGCGGGCCTGTCCGCCGCCGGAGCCGTCGGCGCGGCGAGCCCGGCCGCCGCCGTCGGCCGCGCCGGCGGCGACCGTCGCGGCGCGGAGTACCGCTGGCTCGCCGGCGACCACCACATCCACACGCAGTACAGCCCCGACGCGATGTACCGGGTCGGCGACCAGGTGCGGGCGGCGCACCAGTACGGCCTGGACTGGATGGTCATCACCGACCACGGCGGCGAGACGCACGCCCGCATCGGCGTCGAGAAGACGAACCCCGACATCCGGGCGGCCCGGCGGTCCAACCCCGACGTCCTCGTCTTCCAAGGCCTGGAGTGGAACATCCCCTCGGCCGAGCACGGCACCGTCTTCGTCGCGCCGGGGCCGAACGAGGTCTCCGTCCTCCAGCAGTTCGAGCAGGGCTACGACGGCAGCGTCCGCGGCGCGAGCAGCAGCTCGCCGGCCAACGAGGCGCTCGCCGTCGCCGGTCTCACCTTCCTCGCCCAGCAGGTGCGCGACGGGCGGACGCCGGACGCCCTCATGCTCGCCAACCACCCGGCGCGCAACGGCGTCGACTCCCCCCACGAGATCCGCGGCTGGCGCGACGCCCCGGGCCGCATCGCCATCGGCATGGAGGGCGCCCCCGGCCACCAGGCCGCCGGCATCCCCGTCGACGCGCTCGGCCCCGGCTCGGCGCGCGGCTACTACGGCAACTCCCCCAGCGCCAACAGCTTCGCGGGGTACCCGCTGGAGAGCTACCGCACGTGGGGCGGCTTCGACTGGATGACGTCGACCGTCGGCGGGCTGTGGGACAGCCTCCTCGCCGAGGGCCTGCCCTGGTGGGTCACGGCCAACTCCGACAGCCACTCCGTCTACGGCGACTGGTCGGTCAACCCGACCGGCAACGACCGCACGGCGACGGGGCCCGACGGGCGCGTCTTCGAGGTCGACGGCCTCTACAGCGACCCGGTCTACGGCGGGGGCGTCCAGACGGGCCGCGGCGACTTCTGGCCCGGCTTCTACAGCCGCACCCACGTCGGCGTCCCCCGCGCCGGGTACCGCCAGGTGATGGCGGCCATGCGCGACGGCCGGGTGTGGGTCGACCACGGCGGGCTCGTCGACGCCGTCGACGTGCGCGTGCGCGCCGTGACGGCGACGTCGCGGGAGTCGACGCTCGGCGGCTCGCTGCGCGTGCGGCAGGGCGACGACGTCGAGGTGACGATCACCGTGGCCCTCGCCTCCGGGCCCAACTGGGCGACCTTCCGCCCGGAGCTCGCGCGGGTCGACCTCGTCCTCGGCCAGGTGACCGGCGCGGTGGCCGACCGCGACGTCTTCACGACGCCGAGCACGCGCGTCGTCCAGTCCTTCGACACCACCGGCGTGCGGGCCCAGGGCGGCACGGCCTCCTTCACCTACACGGTGCGCGACGTCGGCGGCCCCTTCTACGTCCGCTTCCGCGGCACCGACGGCAAGCGCTCGCAGGTCGGGATCTACGGCGCGGCCGTGGACCCGCAGGGCCCCGCGCTCGACGTCGAGGGCGACGCGGACCCGTGGGAGGACCTGTGGTTCTACACGAACCCGGTCTTCGTCGTGCCCGAGGGCCGGCCGCGCGGGCGCCGGTGACGACGACGCCGACGGACGAGCGCCCGGCTCCCCCTGCACCTCGGGGGGAGCCGGGCGCTCCGCCGTCGACCGGCGCCGCCGGCGGTGGCCCGGCGCGCCACGTCCTCGGCCTGCTGACCCCGCACCTGCGGCGTCCGGCCGAGGTGGACCACGCGGCCGCCTCCGTCGCGGCGGTGGCGGGGCTGCCGTCGGGGAGCCTCGTGGGCAGCTCGCTCGTGCTGGCCTCGTCGGGCTCGCCCCAGCACCTGGGTCTCGTCGTCCTGGCGCCCGAGCCGCTGCCCGCGGAGGTCGCCACCGCCGTCGCTGCGGCCGCCGGCGCCGAGGCAGGGGGCGCGTGGGTGGCGGCCAGGGCGGCGGCGGGGACGGTCGACCGCGTCGCCGTCTTCCCCGGGCGCGAGGACCTCGTCGGGGTGCTCGCGGCGCGCGACCTCCTGGCCCTGAGCGCGGTGGAGGCGCTCGTCGGGCTCGGCGGCCTCGCCGTCCCGCCGGACGCCGTCGTCGACACCCGCGGCCACGTCCGCCCCCGGCTGGCGGACGGCCGGCTGGTCCTCGACGTGCAGCCGTCCCGCGGCGGCCGGTGGGTGCCGTTCGAGCCGCCCGTCCAGCACGCCTGCTGCAGCGCGCACTGACGAGCACGACCGCGAGAGCTGTGCGCCGAGGACGCGGTGCACCGCGACCTCGGCGCACAGCCCTCCCCCGGGACGAACCCTGGTCCGCTGTCGGTGGCCGGCCCTACGGTCACCCGGCATGACGCCCTCGCGCCACGTCAGCGTCGGGATCGCCGCCCTCGCCGAGCGGGTCTACGCCTACGCCGTCGACCCGGCGCACCTCCCCGCGTGGGCGGCGGGCCTGGCCAGCAGCACCGTCGAGCGGGTGGACGGCGCCTGGGTCGCCGAGTCACCCATGGGACGCGTGCGCATCGCCTTCGCCCCGCCCAACGAGCTCGGGGTGCTCGACCACGTCGTCACGCTCCCCGGCGGCGAGGAGGTGCTCAACCCGATGCGCGTGCTCCCCGACGGCGACGGCTGCGAGGTCGTCTTCACCGTCCGGCACCGCGCCGGCAAGAGCGAGGAGGAGTTCGAGAGCGACTGCCGGGCCGTCCTCACGGACCTCGAGAGGCTGCGGCACCTCCTCGAGGAGGGCTGAGCCAGCCGCGCCCTCCGCCGATGAGACCGGGCACCGACGGCGGTCTCTCCGGCATGACGCTGCTGCGCTACTGGATCAACGCCTCGCTCGACGGCTTCATCGCCGATGCCGAGGGACGCTTCGACTGGAGCGAGCCGGACGCCGAGGTCCACGCCTTCTACAACGAGCAGGAGCGGGCCATCGGCACCCACCTGTACGGGCGCCGGCTCTACGAGACGATGAGCTACTGGGAGACCGCGCACGAGCAGCCCGAGCAGTCGCCGGTCGAGGAGGAGTACGGGCGCATCTGGCGGGCCGCCGACAAGGTCGTCTACTCCCGCACGCTCACCGAGGTGGGCACCGCGCGGACCGAGCTCGTCCGCGGCTTCGACGCGGGCGACGTCGCCCGGCGCAAGGAGCGGGCCGACCGGGACATGAGCATCGGCGGCGCCGAGCTCGCCGCCGTCGCCCTGCGCGCGGGGCTCGTCGACGAGGTCGGCCTCGTCGTGCACCCGGTCGTCGTGGGCGGCGGGACGCCGGCCCTCGCACCCGGTCTGCGCCTCGACCTCGCGCTCGACGAGGAGCGCCGCCTGCCGGGAGGCCTGGTCTTCCTCCGCTACCGGGTCCGGCACTGACCTCGCCGACCCGGCTCTGCCGTCGGCGTCGACGGCGCCGGGCTCACGCCGCGAGGTCGTGGGCGTCCGCGTGGTCGGCGGCGGGGACGGGGGCAGCGGCAGCCACGGGCTCCTCGGCCGCGCGGCGTCCCGCCACCTCGGACAGGTGCACCAGCGGCGCACCGCCGCGGCCCGCGCGGGGCGGGGCGACGACGTCGGCGGGCACGCCGCGCGCGAGCACCGGCGTGAGGGCGAGCAGGGCCACGAGCAGGACGGCGACGACGACGCACACGGTGGCGATCACGACAGCTCCTCGGGACGGGCCGCCGGTGGTCCGGCGACGTCCCACGAGACTCCGCCTCGACGGCCGGCCGCGTCGTCGTGCCCGGGTCCGGTCCTGCCGGACCTCGGGCGTCAGACACCGGGGGGACGTCAGACAGCGGGTGGACGCGCGTCCCCGCCTGGTCGGAGAGCGGCCCGCCCGGGCGGCTCGCAGCCCGCGTCGGGCTCGGACCGGTGTGACGACCCGTCGTCGGCCGGCGCCCGGCGCCGGTCCTCGGCCAGCTCCTCGAGGGCGGTCGCGATCCGCTCGACCTTCCCGAGGAGGCTGATGACGACGCCGATGACGCCGACGAGCAGCGCCAGGTTGACGATGCCGGTGATGTCCGTCATCGCCGGAGCCTAGGGACCGCCGCCGCCAGCGGTCGGGGATCCGGCGAGGACGTCCGCGGGCGCGCACGCCCGGGGCACCATGGCCGCGTGGACGTCGCACCGGAGGCACGAGCAGCGTCGTCGCCGGGGGCAGGCGCGGCGACGACGGCCCACCCATGAGCGGTGCTCGAGCGGCCGACGACGGCGACGCCCTGCCGGACGTCCAGGTCGTCGTCGCGCACCGGGCGCGCGCCACGCTGCGGGTCGGCGACGTCTTCCTGAAGGTCGACCCCGACCGCGCGGGCATCGACGCCGAGGTCGCCGCGATGGCGGCTGTCGCCGTCCCCACCCCCCGGGTCCTCTGGCGCCGGCACCCGGTGCTGGCGATCGAGCGCGTCCCCGGCGCGGCGCTGGGCACCTTCGGCCAGCCCTCGCCCGTCGGCCCGGCCTCGTGGGTCGCGGCCGGGGCCGCCGTCCGGTCCGTCCACCGGACCCCGCTGCCGGGAAGAGCCGCCACCGCGCCGGTCGACGGGCTCGCTCGGCGGCTGGAGGAGGCGTGCGCGTGGTTCCTCGCCCACGACGTCGTCCCCGCCGACGTCGTCCGGCGGAACCGCGAGCTGGCGCTCGTGGCGCTGCGCCCGCGCACCACGTGCTTCACGCACGGCGACCTGCAGCCCGACCACGTCTTCGTCGAGCACGACGTCGTCACCGGGGTCATCGACTGGTCCGGCGCCGGAGCCGGCGACCCGCTGCTCGACCTCGCCGTCCTCACGCTCGGCCACCCCGAGCACCTGGACCACGTGGTCGACGGGTACGGCGGGGACGTCGACCGCGACGTCGTCCGGGCGTGGTGGGCCTTCCGCTGCCTCACGGCGGTCCCGTGGCTGGCCGAGCACGGGTTCGGACCGCCCGGCGACTACCCCGAGACGGCCGTCCTCCTCGCGGCCGCGGGCTGACGCCGCCCGGCCCCAGGCAGCCCCTCGGCGGGCCGTCGCCCGGCGGCCGCACCGAGTCCCACCTCGCGCGTCGAGTCCGACGTCGCGCGCGTCCTGGCCGCCCACGGACCTGCGCGTCGTCGGACGCGAGCTCGAACGTCGGACTCGTCGCACCGCCTGCGGGCCGCGATCGCCGCCCCTCAGCCCGGCGGCAGCGCGCGCGGGTCCAGGCCGAAGGGCAGCTCCAGGCGGTGGGCGCGCAGGAGCGCGTCGTCGGAGAGCAGGTCGCGCGTCGGACCGTCGGCGACGACGCGGCCCTCGTCGAGGAGCACCGCGCGCGGGCACATCTGCAGGGCGAAGGAGAGGTCGTGGGTGACGACGAGCTGCGTCGTCGCCAGGGCGGCGAGGACGTCGGCGAGCTCGCGCCGCCCCGCCGGGTCGAGGTTGGCCGTCGGCTCGTCGAGCACGAGCACCTCGGGGTCGGTGGCCAGCACGGTCGCGAGGGCCGCCCGGCGCCGCTGGCCCTGGGACAGGTGGTGCGGCGCGCGGTCGGCGACGTCGCCGAGCGCCACGTCGGCGAGCGCGCGGTCGACGCGGTCGCGCAGGTCCTCGCCCCGCAGGCCCGCGTTGGCGGGGCCGAAGGCGACGTCGTCCCCGACGGTCGGCAGGAAGAGCTGGTCGTCCGGGTCCTGCAGCACGACGCCGACCCGTCGGCGCACCTCGGGCAGCGTGCGGCGGGCCAGCTCGAGACCGCCGACGACCACCCGCCCGGCGCCCGTCCCGCCCGCCACCGCGCCGAGGACGCCGACGAGGTGCAGGACGAGCGTCGTCTTCCCCGCGCCGTTGGGGCCGAGCAGGGCGACCCGCTCGCCGGGGGCGACCGCGAGGTCGACGCCGAAGAGCACCTGGCGCCCGTCGGGGTAGGCGAAGGCGAGGCCCTCGACGAGCAGCGACGGCGGGCCCTCGACGTCGGCGCTCACCCCACGACCCGCGCTCACCCGACCACCCGGGCTCACCCCACGACCCGGGCTCACCCCGCGACCCGCGCGGTCACGGCGACGACGGCGGCCGCGGCCGGCACCGCGCAGGCCACCGCCCACTGCGCTGCGCTCGCGGGTCCGCCGCCGAGGCCCGGCACGGCGCCGGACCAACCGCGCAGGAGCATGGCCCGCTGCACGCGCTCGCCGCGCTCGTAGCCGCGGACGAACAGCGCCCCCGCCGCGCCCGCGACCGCGGGGAGGTGGCGCAGCCGCCGTCCACCGCCGCGCAGGACCACGGCCGTCTGCAGGCGGCGCGCCTCGCCGACGAGGACCACGGAGTAGCGGACGGCGAAGGCGAGGACGAGCACCATCGAGCGCGGCAGCCGCAGGCGCTCGAGGCCGCCGAGCAGGTCCCGGGCCGGCGTCGTCGAGGCCAGCACGACGGCGGCGAGGACGCCCAGCGTCGCCTTCGCGAGGAGGGTGGCGCCGCCCTCGAGCCCCGCCCGCGACAGCGACAGGCCGAGGACCTCCACCCGCGGGCCCGTCGCCACGACCGGCAGCAGCAGGCAGAAGACGACGACCGGCAGCTCCACGAGCATCCGCCGCGTCACGCGGCCCGCGGGCAGGCGCGCGGCCGCGACGACCCCGAGCACGAGCACCGCGCACGCGGCCAGCGCCCACCAGGCGCCCGTCGGCACGGCCACGACCGCAGCCGCCAGGGCGGTGAGCGCCACGACCTTCGTCTGGGCGGGGAGGCGGTGCACCGGCGAGGTCGCCGCGCGCCCGGGCTCGGTCGGCGACGAGGACCGCAGGAGGACGGGCGCCGTCGGGGTCCGCTCCGCCGTCGTCGTCACGCCGTCGCGCGGCGCCGGCGGCGCGCCACGAGCCCCAGCGCGCCCGCCGCGACGAGGGCCGTCACGACGACGCCGGCGATCCCCGCGAGCGTGACGGCGAGCGCGCCCGGCACCCCGGCCACGGCGTAGTCGGCGAACGGGCCGGCGGCGACGGCGGAGTCGCTCGCCGCGCCGTCGAAGCCGACCAGGCCGGCGACGTGCTCGAGCCCGTCGGGGCTGCCGCTGGCGAGGAGGCTGACGCCGCCGGCGACGACGAGGCAGGCCAGCAGCGCGACGACGAGGGGACGGCGCCGGGCGCCTCCGGCGGCCGGTGCGTCGGCGTCGCGCGGCGTGGCGGGCACGCTGGTGCGCCGCCCGTCCGCGCCCACGACGACGAGCTCGCGCCGCGCGGGCGCCGCCGCGCGCACGAGGTCGGGGCGGGCGGCCACGACCGCAGCGAGGACGGCTCCGGTGATGAGCGCCTCGCCGACGCCGATGAGGGCGTGCCAGCCGAGCATCGCCGCGGCCAAGGAGCCGAGGTCCACGGGCACGGCACCGCCGACGGCGTAGAGCCCGACGAAGACGAGCGCCGCCGCCGGGACCGACACCAGGCCGCCGAGGGCCGCCGCCGGGACGACGGACGACGGACGCCGCGGCAGCACGGCCAGCGCGCCGCGCGTCACGAGGTGGCCGACGACGACGGTGACCACGGCGATGAGCAGCACGTTGGTGCCGAGCGCCGTCAGCCCGCCGTCGGCGAAGAGCAGCGCTTGGACGAGGAGGACGACCGTGAGGCACACCACCGCCGTCGCGGGGCCGACGAGGGCCGCGGCCAGCGCGCCGCCCATGAGGTGGCCGCTCGTGCCGGCGCCGACGGGGAAGTTGACCATCTGGACGGCGAAGACGAAGGCCGACACGAGCCCGGGCAGCGCCGGGGACTCCTCGACGTCGGCGCGCGCCCGGCGCAGGGCGACGCCGACGGCGCCGGCGCTGACGCCCGCGGTCGCCACGGAGGTGGTGAGGTCGAGGAAGCCGTCGGGGACGTGCACCGGCGCATCGTCGTCCCAGGTGCGACGACGTCGCAAGAAGCGGGGGGTGGCGGGTGGGTGACCGCCCGGTGTCCCCCCAGGGGCGTCCCCCCGTCGTCGCGAGCGGGCGACCGGCACGGGTCACCCGGCCGCTGCACCACGAGCACCACCGCAGCCCTACCGTTCGGGCGTGGTGCAGGACGCTGACGACATCACCGAGGCGACACCCGCGGACGCCCAGGCGTGCGCCGACATCTACGCCCACTACGTCAGGACCACGGCGGCCACCTTCGAGCTCGAGCCGCCCACTGCGGCCGAGATGGGTGAGCGCATCAGCGCCGCCCAGGCCCGGCACGCGTGGCTGGTCCTGCGCCGCGAGGGAGTCGTGGTCGGTCACGCCTACGGCTCCACCTTCCGCGCCCGCCCCGCCTACCGGTGGTCCTGCGAGGTCAGCGCCTACCTCCACCATGACCACCGCGGGCGCGGCGGGGGCCGCGCCCTCTACACCGCCCTCCTGGCGCGGCTGGCGGCCCGGGGCCTGCGCACCGCGACCGCGGGAGTGGCGCTGCCCAACCCCGCCAGCCTCGCCCTGCACACCGCCCTGGGCTTCTCCGAGGTCGGCACCTTCCACCGGGTCGGCTGGAAGCTCGGCGCCTGGCACGACGTCACCTGGTTCGAACGGCCCCTGGCCGACCCGGGTGCCGACGCGACGGTCGCACCGGACGAACCGCGCTGATCGAGGAGCCGGTGGCGGGCCCGACCCGTCGACGCGCCTCGCGGTCGCCCGGCCCGGCCCGGTGGAGGCGCTCGCGGCGGGACGGGGCCGCGACGGTCCCACGACGCGCCGTCGGCCACGTCCGTCGGCAGGGCAGCCGGCCCCGGGGGCCCACCTCGGGCTCGGGCGGTGACGTCGCGCACCCGGTCGTCTGCCTCCTCGCTACCGTCGGGCCGTGAGCGGGCAGGGCCAACGTGACGCCGTGGCGCACGAGCGAGCGCGGGGCGCGCTGGACCTGGTGCGCGGGCGGGGCGGGCGCGTGACGACGGCGCGGCGCGCCGTGGTCACCGTGCTCGCGGGGACGGACGCCCACCTGTCGGCTGACGACGTCGCCGCGCGCGTGGAGGAGACGGCGCCCGGCGTCCACCGCGCGACCGTCTACCGCACCCTCGAGTCGCTGGCGGCCCTCGGCGTCGTCGAGCACGTGCACCTCGACCGCGGCCCGGTGGTCCACCACCTGGCGGCCGGGCCGGGACGGACGCACCTGCACGCGCGCTGCCAGCGGTGCGGCCGGGTCGAGGACGTCCCCGCCGACCTCCTCGACGACGCGGGTGCGCGGCTCGCGCGCGAGGCCGGCTTCGCGCTCGACCCGGGGCACGTCGCCCTCTCCGGCACGTGCCGGGCCTGCGCCTCACCGACCTGACGCACGTCGCGACGCACGGCACCCCGGGACGACGACGGCCCCCACCCGCAGCGGGTGGGGGCCGTCGTCGCGGCAGCGAGGCTCAGGCGTCGAGGTCCTGGGCGACGAGGCCGGCGATCTCGGCGACGTGCGCCTCGTCGTCGCCCTCGACGGTGACCTCGGTGCCCTGCTCGGCGCCGAGCGTCATGATCATGAGGGCGGAGCCGGCGTCGACCGGCTCCTCGCCCTCGACGGCGAGGGTGATGTCGCTGCCGAGGTCGGCCGCGCGGGCGGCGATGACGGCGGCGGGGCGGGCGTGGAGGCCGACGGACGAGCCGACGGCGACGGTGGTGCTGGGCACGGGGGGCCTCCTGGGTCGGGCTGGGGCGCGCGCGAGGGCGCGGTGGAGTGGCGGTGATCCTCCCGGCCCGGACGGCGTGGCGCGCGGCCGGGCCGGGAGGGGTCCTGGTGCGCCGCCTCAGGCGGCGACGAGGTCGGCCTTCGAGCGGCCGAGGCTCTTGGCCACGATGACGGCGACGGCGCTGACGACCATGCCCGCGAGGATCGCGAGGACGAAGGCGACGACGCCGTCGATGGCGAAGAAGACGAAGATCCCGCCGTGGGGGGCGCGCAGCTGGACGCCCGTCGCCATGACGATGGCCCCGGTCGTGGCCGAGCCGAGCATGATCGAGGGGATGACGCGCAGCGGGTCGGCCGCCGCGAAGGGGATGGCCCCCTCGGTGATGAAGGCGGCGCCGAGCAGCCACGCGGCCTTGCCGTTCTCCCGCTCGGGCGCCGTGAAGAGCTTCCGGCGCACGACGGTGGCCAGCGCGAGCGCCAGCGGCGGCACCATGCCCGCCGCCATGACGGCCGCCATGATCGTCAGCGGTGCGGTGTCGGTGGCCGTGGCCGCACCCAGGCCAGCGGCGGCGAAGGCGTAGGCGGTCTTGTTGAGGGGCCCGCCCATGTCGAAGGCCATCATCAGGCCGAGGACGATCCCGAGCAGGACGGCGGAGCCGCCCGAGAGGCCGTTGAGGAAGCTCGCGAGGCCCGTCGTGACCGCAGCCAGGGGGCGAGCGAGGACGGCGAACATGACGAAACCGGTGATGAGCGTCGCGAAGAGCGGGATGACGACGACGGGCATGAGGCCACGCCCCCACTGGGGCACGGGGATCCTGCTGATGGCCAGCGCCACGGCGCCGGCGAGCAGACCGCCGACGAGGCCGCCGATGAAGCCGGCACCGGTGGCGCCGGCGACGAGGCCCGCGACGAAGCCGGGCGCGATGCCCGGACGGTCGGCCATCGCGTACGCGATGTAGCCGGCGAGCGCCGGGACGAGCAGCCCGAAGGCGAGCTGGCCGAGGGACGACAGGACCGCGCCGAGGTACTGGAGCAGCCCGCCGTCCGGGAGGTTCGTGAGGCTGAAGTCCTGGACGATCAGCGTGTTGAGCGCGCGGCCGGCCGGGTCGCCCGGCGCCTCGGAGACGATCTCGTAGCCGCCCAGCAGGAAGCCCAGCGCGATGAGCAGACCGCCCGCCGCGACGAAGGGGATCATGTAGCTGACGCCGGTGAGCAGCCAGCGGCGCAGCTCGCCGCCGAAGCCCGCCC
>NZ_JABEMA010000389.1 GCF_013004605.1 Pseudokineococcus marinus | reverse complement strand
GACGGGCCCGGCCGCGCTCCGGCACTGGCTCGGCGCGCGGTGGCCGCCTGCCGCAGGGGTCGGGGCGCCGGCCTCACGTGCTCTCCGCGCGCCCGGGCCCGACCGCTCGTGCACGGGCGGGGGCCGTCCGGCCGGTAGCCCGTCCCCTCACCGCCCGGGCCGACGTCCCGCGGTCAGGCGGGGGCGGCGCCGCCGGTGGCCAGGCGCTCGCGGTGGGCGCCGACGGCGTCGCGCAGCGCCGCGAGCACGTAGCCGGGCACCTCCATGCCCTTATGGCCGGCCCAGAGGAGCTCGCGCTCGACGCGGGAGATGTCGCGCGCGAAGCTCTCGAGGTCGTCGCCGAGACCGAGCGTCTGCACGACCCGGCCGTAGTCGGCCTCCTGGCCGGGGCGGTTGACGCCGACGAGGGCGAAGGAGCGACGGCGCAGCACCTGGGTGAGCCGCAGCTGCCAGGGGGCCAGCAGCCCGGCCTGGAGCATCTGCGTGGCGGCCAGCCGGTAGTACGCGAAGTGGCCGGGCTCCTGCTGCTTGATGGGGGCGACGACGGTGCGCGCGGTCGCGGTCTCGCCGAGCCGCTCGAGCCCCTCGGACAGCCGGTTGTAGGCGAGGACGGCGGACCGCTCGGTCGCGGCGCCCGTCAGGTAGTAGAGGAGGCGCGCCACCTCCTGGACCGGGCGCAGGTGGGCGAGGGCGCCGAGGACGCGGATCTTGGGGCTGACGACCGTCGTGTTCGGCTCGGCCGGCTCCATGCCGAGGTCCTGCTGCAGCCGGTCGAGGATCAGGCCGTGCTGGATCTCCTGCGGCTGCCAGACGTCGGCGAAGAAGAGGCGGTCGGTCTCGTCGACGTCGGGCAGGAGGGTGAGGAGCTCCAGGACGTTGCGGTCGACCTCGAGCTCGACGCGCGACAGGTAGGAGATGACGGGCCCGAAGGCCTCGCGCACGGCCGAGGGGTCGTGCACGGTCCGGTCGACGCTGTCGAGCGGGATCGGGGGGTGCTTCTCGCCGAGCTGGAGCACGTGGTCCCTCAGCTGCTGCGGCGTGATCGTGGCGCGCGGCACGGCGCAGATCCTAAGGACTGTCGCGCGCGACACGAACAGCCGTCCGGGGCACGGGCGGCGTCGGACGCCGGAGGGCTGGCCGGAGGCGTCCCGGGCGGCCGCTAGCGTCCCCGGCGTGGACGAGGACGGGGGCCGCACGAGCGCGGAGGACGGCGCGGGGGCGTCCGGGGCCGGGCCGGCCCTGAAGCTCGTGGGCCTGGTCAAGCGCTTCGGCGGCCGGGCGGTCGTCGACGGCGTCGACCTGCTCGTCCCCGCCGGGTCGGTGACGGGCCTCGTCGGGCCCAACGGCGCCGGGAAGACGACGACCCTGTCCATGGCGACGGGGCTGCTGCGGCCCGACGCCGGGACGGCGCGGGTGCTCGGCCACGACGTGTGGGCGGACCCGGTGGGCGCCAAGCGCCTCCTGGGGGTCCTGCCCGACGGGATGCGCCTGTTCGACCGGCTCTCCGGGCGGGAGCTCGTGCGCACGACGGGCGAGCTGCACGGGCTGGCGCGCGCCGTGGCGCGCGAGCGGGCGGAGGAGCTGCTCGACGTCCTCGGGCTCACCGCCGCCGGGGACGAGCTCGTCGTCGACTACTCGGCCGGCATGGCGAAGAAGGCCGCGCTGGCCTGCTCGCTCGTGCACGCGCCGCGGCTGCTCGTGCTCGACGAGCCGTTCGAGGCCGTCGACCCGCTGTCGGGGGCGTCCATCCGGGGGCTGCTCGGGGACTTCGTCGCCGGCGGGGGCACCGTGGTGCTCAGCAGCCACGTCATGGAGCTCGTGGAGCGGCTGTGCGACCGCGTCGCCGTGGTCGCCGGCGGCCGGGTCCTGGCCGCCGGGACGCTCGAGGAGGTGCGGGACGGGCGCACGCTCGAGGAGCGCTTCGTCGAGCTCGCCGGCGGCGGGGAGCGCGGCAGCGGCGAGGGGCTCGCGTGGTTGCGGCGCTCCTGAGGCTGCGCCTCGCGCTGTGGCGCGGGGCGCTGCGGCGCGACACCTGGCGGGTCGTCGTCCTCGTGCTCGGCGGCCTCTACGGCCTCGGACTCCTCGCCGCGGCGCTCGTCGGCCTCGCGGCGCTCGCGGGCGCCCCCGTCGAGGTGGCGCGGGCCGTCGTCCTCGCCGGGGGAGCGCTGCTCGTGCTCGGGTGGACGCTCGTCCCCCTGCTGGCCTTCGGCGTCGACCCGTCCCTGGACCCGGCGCGCTTCGCGACGCTGCCCGTGCCCCCGCGCCCGCTGGCCGTCGGGCAGCTGCTGGGCGCCCTGCTCGGGGTGCCGGGGCGCGCCAGGACGTTGAGGACCATCGACGTCGAGACGGCGAAGTGCGGGCGCAGAGGCTCGGGGTCGGCGGCGACGAGCTTGTCGAAGGTCGCGCGCGTCCAGGCGACGAAGCCCTCGGGC
>NZ_JABEMA010000388.1 GCF_013004605.1 Pseudokineococcus marinus | reverse complement strand
GGGCGGGGGGCCGGCGCGCACGGGCAGCCGGAGGGCCGGCGCACGGGGCGGCGGCCGTCGGGGGCGGCTGCCAGGATGCGGGGCATGACAGCCGACACGAGCCGCCCGACGCGCGCGCAGGTCGCCGCGATGGTCGACCACACCCTCCTCAAGCCCGAGGCGACGCCGGCGGACGTCGCCGCGCTCGTCGCCGAGGCTCGCTCGCTCGGCGTCCTCGCGGTGTGCGTGTCGCCGTCGACGCTCCCGCTGGAGGACACCGGCGACCTCGTCGTCGCCACGGTCTGCGGCTTCCCCTCGGGCAAGCACGCCAGCGAGGTCAAGGCGGCCGAGGCGGCGCGCGCCGTCGCCGACGGCGCCGACGAGGTCGACATGGTCATCGACGTCGGCGCCGCCCGGGCCGGGCTGTGGGACGCCGTCCGCGACGACGTCGCGGCCGTCCGCGCCGCGGTGCCCGCGCCGGGGGTCCTCAAGGTCATCATCGAGTCGGCGGCGCTCGAGGACGACGCCGTCGTGGCCGCCTGCCGCGCGGCCGAGGCGGCTGGCGCCGACTTCGTCAAGACGTCCACCGGCTTCCACCCCAGCGGCGGGGCCACCGAGCACGCCGTCCGGCTCATGGCCGAGACGGTCGGCGGGCGCCTCGGCGTCAAGGCGAGCGGCGGCATCCGCACGGCGGAGCAGGCGGCGGCCATGGTCGCCGCAGGCGCCACGCGGCTGGGGCTCTCCTCCTCCGCCGCGGTGCTCGAGGGGACCGAGGCGTGAGCGGCGTCGACCAGGCGGTGCTGCGGGCGATCCCGTCGCTGCCGAAGGTGCTGCTGCACGACCACCTCGACGGCGGCCTGCGCCCGCAGACCCTCCTCGACCTCGCGGACGAGGTGGGCCACGAGCTGCCCGCGAGCACGGCCGACGCCCTCGGCCGCTGGTTCGAGGAGGCGGCGAGCTCGGGGACCCTGGTGCGCTACCTCGAGACCTTCGACCACACGACGGCGGTCATGCAGACGGCGGACGCGCTGCGCCGCGTCGCCCGCGAGAGCGCGCTCGACCTCGCCGCCGACGGCGTCGTCTACGCCGAGCAGCGCTACGCGCCCGAGCAGCACCTCGCCGGCGGGCTGACCCTGGACGAGGTCGTCGTCGCGGTGCAGGAGGGCTTCGCCGAGGGCGAGCGCGAGGCGGCCGAGCGCGGCACGCCCATCCGCACCGGCACGCTGCTGACGGCCATGCGCCACGCCGACCGGGGCGTCGAGATCGCCGAGCTCACGCTGCGCCACCTCGGGTCCGCCGCCGGTGGTTCGGTCGTCGGCTTCGACATCGCCGGCGCCGAGGACGGCTTCCCGCCGGAGCGCCACCGCGAGGCCTTCCAGCTGCTGCACGACGCCGGCGTCCCCGTCACGGTCCACGCCGGGGAGGCCGCGGGCCTGGCCTCGATCCACGGCGCGGTCCACGCCTGCTCGGCGCAGAGGATCGGCCACGGCGTGCGCCTGCTCGAGGACGTCGAGCGCGCCGGGACGCCGGACGCGCACCTCGGCCCCCTGGCCGCGTGGGTCCGCGACCGCCGCATCCCCCTCGAGCTCTGCCCGAGCTCGAACCTCCAGACGGGGGTGGGGGCGTCGATCGCGGAGCACGGCATCACCGCCCTGCGCGACCTCGGCGTCGTCGTCACCGTCAACACCGACAACCGGCTGCAGTCGGCGACGTCGGTGTCGCGGGAGATGGAGCTCCTCGTGCGCGAGGCGGGGTGGACCCTCGACGACCTGGAGGCGGCCACCGTCGCCGCGGCGCGGGCGGCCTTCCTGCCGCACCCCGTGCGGGAGGTCCTCGTCGACGAGGTCGTGCGCCCGGGCTTCGCCGCGGCGCGCGGCTGACCGGCCGCGGCCCAGGGCGGGGCGGGCGACGCGTGGACGGGACCGTCGCCGCGACGGCGGTGCACCTCGCCGCCGCCGCGGCGTACACCGGCTTCCAGTGGACGGTGCGCGTCGTCGTCTACCCCCAGCTCGCCACGGCCGCGGGGGCGGCCGGGGGCGCCGAGGCCTTCCCGGCGCTGGAGGCCTCGCACGGCCGGCGGGTGTCCCGGCTCGTCGGGCCGCTGTTCCTCGCGCTCGTCGCGTCGTCCGCCTGGCTCGTCGTCGCGACGGCGGGCTCGCCCGACGCGCTGACGGCGCTGGGCGCGGCCGCGTGCACGGCCGTCGTGCTCGGGGTGACCGCCCTCGGCGCCGTCCCGGAGCACCGCCGGCTGGGGCGGGCGTGGGACCCGGCCGCCCACCGGCGCCTCGTGCGCTGGGACGACGTCCGGGTCGCCGCGGCGACGGCGCAGCTCGTGCTGGCGCTCGTCCTCGTGTCCTGACGAGGCACCGGGCGGCGGGCGGTCAGGCGGCGGTGCACGGCCGGGGGGCCGGGGG
>NZ_JABEMA010000387.1 GCF_013004605.1 Pseudokineococcus marinus | reverse complement strand
CGCCCGCGGCGCCCCCGCCCGCGCGCGGTGCGGCCGGCCACCGCGTCGCCGTCCCGAGCCGGGAGCGCACGAGCCGCAGCTCCTCGGAGTGCTCGTCGTCGAGGCGCGCGTGCAGGCGGTCGAGGTCGGCCGCCGTCGCGGCGAGGTCCGCCGCGTCGCAGGCGGAGAGCCAGGGGACCGACGAGCTGGCGAAGGGCTCGTCGGCGTCCCCGGCCCGCAGGACGAGCCGGCGCAGCACGTCGTCCAGCGTGACCGCCCCCGGCTGGACGACGTGGGGCACCACCAGCGGGGGCGGGCGCCGGCCCGCCGGCACGGTCGGGGAGGCCTCGTGCAGGACCCGGTGGAGGGACAGGAACGCGCGCGAGTCGAGCGCCACCGTGGAGGGCACGACGAGCGTGCGCCCCAGGGACAGCGCGGCCAGCGCCTCGTGCAGCACCTGGACCCGGGCCAGCCCGGCGGCGTCCTCCCCGCCCACCGACCGCCCGGCCGCCGCGGCGCCCGAGCGCACCGGGTCCCAGCTCTCGAGCAGGTGCCCCCTCACCGGTGCCGCCACGCGCCCTCCCCCTCCGCCCTCGTCCGCTCCACGTCCGGCGCCCACCCCCGGTCAGCCCCAGCCCAGCTCGTGGAGGCGCTCGTCGTCGATGCCGAAGTGGTGGGCCACCTCGTGCACCACGGTGACGGCGACCTCCTCGACGAGGTCCTCGACGTCGTCGCAGAGCCGCAGCAGCGGCCCCTTGAAGACGGTGATCCGGTCGGGCAGGGAACCGGCGTCCCACCAGCCGTCGCGCTCGGTGAGGGGCGTGCCCTCGTAGAGCCCGAGGAGCGTCGCCGCCGGGTCGCCGGTGTCGAGGTCCCCCGCGGCGCGGGCCTCGGCCAGCTGCTCCTCGTCCGGCTCGTCGGCCACGAGGACGACGACGTTGCTCATCGCCGCCGCCAGCTCCTCCGGGATGCGGTCGAGGCCGTCCCCGACGGCGGCCTCGAACTCCTCGTCGCCCATCTCCAGCACGGCTCGAGCCTGCCACCGGGCGCACCGCCGGACCCGTCGCCGGGCCGCTTTGGAGAAGGGGCGCCCGGTCCCCTATGCTCCTGCACGTCCGAACGCGGCACGCCGCCGGAGGACGCCCCGGGCTCGCCGGGCGTGGGGGCACGGCCCTCATCGTCTAGCGGCCCAGGACACCGCTCTTTCACAGCGGCAGCACGGGTTCGAATCCCGTTGGGGGCACGCACCACCGCACCACCGCCCCGCACGGGGCGCAGCACCACGGCCTCACCCTTGAGGCCCCGTAGCGCAGTTGGTTAGCGCGCCGCCCTGTCACGGCGGAGGTCGCGGGTTCGAGTCCCGTCGGGGTCGCCAGCAGCACCCGGTCAGCCCATCCCGCCCGGTGGGCGCCGGAGCTGCCGCGCAGGGCCAGATAGCTCAGTTGGTAGAGCGTCCGACTGAAAATCGGAAGGTCGGCGGTTCGACCCCGCCTCTGCTGCGTCGTGCCCTCGTGCGTCCTGCGCGGGCGAGCTCCGGCCCGGACGCCCTCCGCCGGAGCGCCCGTGGAAGGGCGCCCCGGCGGAGGCGGCTCGGCGAGCAGCCCCGGAGGGGACGGGCTCAGGGCCGGCCGTAGAAGACGGCGCTCGTCCAGATCTTGCGCTTGCTGACGACGCGGCCCGGCTTGGGGGCGTCCCAGACCTGGCCGTACCCGGCGTAGATGCCGACGTGGTACACGCTGCCGCTGGAGCTGTAGAAGAAGACCAGGTCGCCGACGCGGGGGCGGGACACGCGGGTCGAGGCCGCGGCCTGCTGGGCCGCGGTGCGCGGGATGGCGACGCCCGCCTGGCGGTAGGACCACTGCGTCAGCCCCGAGCAGTCGAAGCGCGTGGGGCCCGTGGCGCCGTAGACGTAGGGCATCCCGGCGCGGGTGGCCACGCTGCGCAGCGCCTGGTCGGAGACGGACAGGGAGACGGCGGCCTCGGCCCGCGGGGCCGCCGGGCCGGCGGAGAAGCCGGCGAGGAGCGCGAGCGAGGCGACGAGGACGAGGAGCGCGCGGGCGGGCGCGCGCAGGACGGAGCTGGGCAGGGCAGTGCTCATGGGGGGTTTCCTCCGGGTACCGCCTGCGGGGGGTGACCTGTCGGGTTCGGGCTCCAGAGATGCCCGGCCGCTGCTGCGGCTTCACCCCGAGGACCCAGCTCCCGCTGGGCCCGGCGCGCCTGGTTCCTCCGCCCCTGCCGAGTCCTCCTGTGCTCAGGTCGCGCGCCGCGGCGGTGGCAGGGTTCGGCGTCCGCGCGGCCGCCCCGCCATCGGCGGGGTCTTCTGACGAAGTGGTCGGCGCGAGTGTGCCAGACCTTTACCCGATCGAGACAGGAGATGTCTCAAGCATCTCGTCCCGTCGCCGAAGGGGCGCACGAGGACCGTGGGGCGCGTGGGACCAGCTCGGCGCCGTCCCGCCCGCGCGGCCGGGGCCGCGCGGG
>NZ_JABEMA010000386.1 GCF_013004605.1 Pseudokineococcus marinus | reverse complement strand
CCCGCCCCCACGACGGCGGAGGCGCTCGCTCCCGTCCCCGCGCCGGCGGGCCCGACCAGCGAGCCCGCCCGCGCCGACGAGCCCGGCGGCAGCGGGCTCCGCGCCCGGCTCGCCCGCCTCGGCTCGCGACCGTCGACGACGTCGCCCGTCCTCGAGCCCCTCCTGCGCAGCCTGCGGAGCAACCACCCCAAGGCCGACACGGCCGTGGTGGAGCGGGCGTACGTCGTCGCGGAGAAGGCGCACCGGGGGCAGCGGCGCAAGAGCGGCGACGCCTACATCACGCACCCCGTCGCGGTGACGACGATCCTCGCCGACCTCGGCATGACGGCGCCGACGCTGGCGGCCGCGCTGCTGCACGACACCGTCGAGGACACCGCGTACTCCCTCGCCCAGCTGCGGGAGGAGTTCGGCGACGAGGTCGCCATGCTCGTCGACGGCGTCACCAAGCTCGACAAGGTCCAGTACGGCGACGCCGCGCAGGCCGAGACCGTCCGCAAGATGGTCGTGGCGATGGCCCGCGACATCCGCGTCCTCGTCATCAAGCTCGCCGACCGGCTGCACAACGCCCGCACGTGGAAGTACGTGTCCGCGGCGTCCGCCGAGCGCAAGGCCCGCGAGACCCTCGAGATCTACGCGCCGCTCGCCCACCGGCTGGGCATGAACACCATCAAGTGGGAGCTCGAGGACCTGTCCTTCGCGACGCTGTACCCGGGCGTCTACGAGGAGATCGTCCGGCTCGTCGCCGAGCAGGCGCCCGCCCGCGAGGAGTACCTCGCCGTCGTCCGCGACCAGGTCGCGGCCGACCTGCGGCAGGCCAAGGTGCGCGCCACCGTCACGGGCCGGCCCAAGCACTACTACTCCGTGTACCAGAAGATGATCGTGCGGGGCCGCGAGTTCGCCGACATCTACGACCTCGTCGGGGTGCGGGTCCTCGTCGACACGGTCCGCGACTGCTACGCCGTCCTCGGCGCGCTCCACGCGCGCTGGACGCCGGTCCCGGGCCGCTTCAAGGACTACATCGCGATGCCCAAGTTCAACATGTACCAGTCGCTGCACACGACGGTCATCGGGCCCGAGGGCAAGCCCGTCGAGATCCAGATCCGCACCCACCTCATGCACCGCCGAGCCGAGCTCGGCGTCGCGGCGCACTGGAAGTACAAGGACGCCGGGGGCCGCGGCACGACGGACCCGGCCGACCGCGGCGCCCCGGGCAGCCACGGCACGGGCGGCAGCGACATGGCCTGGCTGCGCCAGCTGCTCGACTGGCAGCGCGAGACGTCCGACCCGGGGGAGTTCCTCGAGTCCCTGCGCTTCGAGATCAACGCGGCCGAGGTCTACGTCTTCACGCCCAAGGGCGACGCCATCGCGCTGCCGGCCGGCTCGACCCCGGTCGACTTCGCCTACGCCGTCCACACCGACGTCGGCCACCGCACGATGGGCGCCCGCGTCAACGGCCGCCTCGTGCCGCTCGAGTCCACCCTCGACAACGGCGACGTCGTCGAGGTCTTCACGTCCAAGGTCGAGGGCGCGGGCCCGAGCCGGGACTGGATGACCTTCGTCAAGAGCCCCCGCGCGCGCAGCAAGATCAAGCAGTGGTTCTCCAAGGAGCGCCGCGAGGAGGCGATCGAGCAGGGCAAGGACGCCATCGCCAAGGCGATGCGCAAGGAGCACCTGCCCATCCAGCGCCTCATGTCCCACGACTCCCTCGCCGGGGTCGCGCGCGACCTGCACCACGCCGACGTCTCGGCCCTGTACGCCGCCGTGGGGGAGGGGCACGTCTCCGCCGCGTCGGTGGTGCAGAAGCTCGTCACCGCGCTGGGCGGCGAGAGCGGCGCCGAGGAGGACCTCGCCGAGGCGGTCCTGCCACCCCCGCGGACGGCGACGCGACGGCGCTCCGGGGACCCGGGCGTCGTCGTCAAGGGCGTCGACGACGTGTGGGTCAAGGTCGCCCGCTGCTGCACGCCGGTGCCGCGGGACCCGGTCATCGGCTTCGTCACGCGCGGCAACGGCGTGTCCGTGCACCGCCGCGACTGCGGCAACGTCAGCGGCCTCATGGGCCAGCCCGAGCGCATCGTCGAGGTGGAGTGGTCGGTCGGCGCCGACAGCGTCTTCCTCGTGCAGATCTCCGTCGAGGCCCTCGACCGCGCGCGGCTGCTCTCCGACATCACGCGGGTCCTGTCGGACAACCACGTCAACATCCTCTCGGCGTCGGTGACGACGTCGCGGGACCGCGTGGCCATCTCCAAGTTCACCTTCGAGATGGGCGACCCGAGCCACCTCGACCACGTCCTCGCCGCGGTGCGGCGCGTCGACGGCGTCTTCGACGTCTACCGCTCGACGGGGCGCCGCGAGGAGGCCGGCCACAGCACCCCCTGACGGGGCCGCCCGTCCGGTCGGGCCGGGCGCGCG
>NZ_JABEMA010000385.1 GCF_013004605.1 Pseudokineococcus marinus | reverse complement strand
GCCCTGCGCCGCACCCTGCGCGTCCTCCGCCCGCACACCGGCGGGTCGCGCCTGCTCGCCGGCGGCGGGCTGCTCGCCGTCCTCGTCGAGGTGGCCGCCCGGCTGCTGGAGCCCTGGCCCGTCAGCTGGGTCGTGGACGGCGTCGTCCCGGCGGTCACCGGCCAGGGCGTCCCGCCCGGCACGACGTCGCTGCTCCTCGGCGCGGGCGTGGCGGTGCTCGTCGTCGCCGGGGTGCGCGCCGGCGCCGCCTACGCCTCGACCGTCGCCTTCGCCCTCGTCGGCGCCCGGGTGACGACGCGGCTGCGCGCGCACCTGCACGAGCGGCTGCTCGGCGCGCCCCTGGCCTTCCACGAGACCGCCCGCAGCGGCGACCTCGTGCAGCGCGTCGTCGGCGACGTCGGCCGCGTCCAGGAGGTCGCGGTGACCGCCGGCCTGCCCCTCTTCGCCAACGTCCTCACGGTCGTCGGCATGGTCGTCGTGGTCCTCGTCCTCGACCCGCTGCTGGCGCTCGTCGTCGTGGCCGTCCTGCCGCTGCTCCTGCTGTCCGGCCGCACGTCGGCGAAGCGCATCACCGGCGCCTCGCGCAGCCAGCGCACGCAGGAGGGCGCCATGGCGGGCGACGCGGGCGAGGCCTTCGCCGCCGTCCGCACCGTCCAGGCCTACGGCCTCGTGGACCACCTCTCCGCGCGCCTGCGGGGGAACGACGCCAAGGGGCTCGCCGACGGCGTCCGGACCAAGCGGCTGACCGCCGGGCTCGAGCGGCGGACGGACGTCGTCGTCGGCGCGGCGACCGCCGTCGTGCTCGTCATGGGCGGGTGGCGCGTGCTCCAGGGCGCCATCAGCCCCGGCGAGCTCGTCGTCTTCCTCACCTACCTCAAGACGGCGTTCAAGCCGCTGCGCGACCTCGCCAAGCACACCGGCCGGATCGCCAGGGCCGCGGCGTCGGGGGAGCGGATCGCCGACGCGCTCGACGAGGCCGTCCCCGAGCGCGACCGCTCGTGGGCCCGCCCGCTGCGCCGCACGCCCGGCCGCTCGCTCGCGGTCGACGTCGAGGGGCTCGTCGTCGGGCACCCCGGCCGCGCCCCGGTGCTGCGCGGCGCCGACCTGCGCGTCCGGGCGGGGGAGACCGTGGCCCTCGTCGGGGCCAGCGGGGCGGGGAAGTCGACGCTCCTCCAGGTGCTCCTGCGCTTCGTCGACCCGCTCGAGGGGACGGTGCGGGTGGACGGCCACGACCTCGTCGACGTGACCCGCCACAGCGTGCGGGCGGCCACGGCCGTGGTGCTGCAGGACTCGGTGCTCCTCCAGGGGACGCTGGCGGACAACGTCCGGCTCGGGCGGCTCGACGCGACCGACGCCGAGGTGGAGGACGCCCTGCGCCGCGCCGGCCTCGGGTCGCTGCTCGACGTGCTGCCCGACGGCGCGGCGACCGCCGTCGCCGAGCGCGGCGCCACGCTGTCCGGCGGGCAGCGCCAGCGGGTCGCCGTCGCGCGCGCCCTCCTGCGCGACCCGGCGCTCGTCCTCCTCGACGAGCCGACCACCGGGCTCGACGCGCGGAGCGCCGCGGAGGTGCTGGACGCGCTGCTCGAGCTGTCACGCGGGCGCACCACGCTGCTCGTCACCCACGACCCGGCCCTGCTCCACCGCGTCGACCGGGTGGTCGCGCTGGAGGACGGCCGGCTCGTCGAGCGGCCGCGCCCGGCGGCGCCCGTCGCTCGCCCCGGCGCACCGGTCGCGCGGCAGGCGGTGGGCCGGTGATCGCCCCCGCCGACGTCGGCCACGGAGCGCCGCCCCCGCCCCCCGGCGCCACCCCCCGGGAGACCGCCCGTGCGGACTCGGCCGTGGTCGCCCGGCACCCGGACCTGCCCGGACTGGCCGTCGTCCTCGACGACGCCCGCCTCCGCGCGGCGCTGGCCGACCTCGTCGCGCCCGACCTCGCGGCGACGGCGGTCGTCGAGCGGCTGCGCCTCAAGCCCGGGGCGTCCGTCCGCGCGGTCGTCCGGCTCGTCGACACCGACGGCAGCAGGCCCCGCGTCCTCGTGACGGCGCGGGCCGGTCGGGACTGGGACGTCAAGGCCCGCAAGGAGGTCGAGGCGGCCCGCCGCGCCGGGCTCCCGTCGCACGTCGTGACCGAGACGCGGCTGCTCCTCGCCCCGGCCGCCTCGGACCGCGCCCTGCGCGGCCTGGCCCGCCTCCGCCCGGAGTCGGGGGCGCCCGTCCGTCGGCCCCGCGGCGCCCCTCGCGGCGGCGCCGTCGTGGCGACGACGCTGTCGCACAACCCCGCTCGTCGGTGGGTCGGCCGGCTGGACCCGGCGCCCGGCGCCGGCGGGGAGCCGCTGCTCGTCCGTCACCACGCCGGTGGCCACGTCGAGGTGCTGGCGTGGGTGCCGGGACGACCGTGGACCCCGGCGGACGGCACCGACGCCGTCCGCGCCCGTCTGGCGGAGGAGGCGGCCGGCCGGCACGACGGGGCGC
>NZ_JABEMA010000384.1 GCF_013004605.1 Pseudokineococcus marinus | reverse complement strand
CGTCTCCCTCGGCCTCACCACCGCGCTCGTCGGGGCGGTGCTCGCGCTGCGCGAGCACGACCTCAAGGGCGTCCTGGCGTACTCGACGGTGAGCCAGCTGGGGCTGCTCGTGGCGGCCGTCGGCGTCAGCACGCCGCGGCGGCGAGCCGGGCGAAGCCCTCGTCGAGGCCCACGCGCGGGCTCCAGCGCAGGAGCCGGCGCGTCTCGCGCTGGTCGAACCAGTGCGCCGTCGACAGCTGCTCCGCGAGGAAGCGTGTCATCGGCGGCTCGTCGTCCCCGCCGAGCCCCGGGCGCACCGCCCAGACGGCCTCGACCAGCCCGCCGGCGGCCCGCGCGAGCCCGGCGGGCACGGACCGCGCCGGCGGCGGGGCTCCGTGCGCGGCGCACAGGGAGGCGAGGAGCTCGCCGACCGTGCGCGGCTCACCGCTGCTGACGACGAGGGCCCGCCCGTGCACCTCCGGGTCGTCGGCGCGGGCGGCGGCCGCCACGAGCGCGTCGGCCGCGTCGTCGACGTACGTCGAGTCGACGAGGGCCGTCCCGCCGTCGAGGAGGGGGAGGCGGCCCGCCCGCGAGCGCGCGACGACGCGGGCGACGAGCTGGGTGTCACCCGGCCCCCAGACGAGGTGCGGGCGCACGGCCACGACGGCGAGGTCCGGGCCGTCGGCCGCCAGGGCCTCCCGCTCGGCCATCGCCTTGCTGCGGGCGTAGCGGCCCCGCGCGGCGCCCGGGTCGGCCGGACCGGCGGGGGCGCCGACGAGCGGCTCGCCCGCGTGGGCCACGGACGGCGAGGAGACCTGCACGAAGCGGCGGACCCCCGCGGTGCGCGCCGCGGCCAGCAGCCGCCGGGTGCCCTCGACGTTGGTGCGCCGGTAGTCCGCCCACGGGCCGGAGACGGAGACCTTCGCGGCGAGGTGGACGACGGCCTCGGCGCCCTCCAGGGCCGCGCGCAGGGCCGGCGCCGCTCCGGGGGCGGCGAGGTCGACCGCGACGTCCTCGACGGCGCCACCGGCGGGCGAGCGGTGCCCGGCCAGCCCGCTGGGGCTGCGCTGCAGCGTCCGGACCGGGTGGCCGGCGTCGGCGAGGGTGCGCGCGACGGCGCGCCCCAGCATCCCGCTGGCGCCGGTGACGACGACGAGGCCGCCGCTCACCGGCGCGGCCGCCGTGCTCCGAGCACGGCGCGCAGCCGCCCGGCGCGGGACCACGGCGGCGCGACGGGGCGCCCCGCGAGCCGGTCGGCGGCCCACGCGGCGACGAGCGTGCGGTCGACCTTCGACTCGTGCCGGACGTCCACGGGCAGACGGGGGACGACGAGCACGGCCGCGACGGCGGGCGCCCCGGGCAGCCCGGCGGCCGCCCGGCGCACGGCGGCGGCGAGGTCGGGTGCGGCCCCGCCGGCGCGACGCGTCGGCGGCTCGGTCTCGACGACGACGACGAGGGCCTGCGTGCCCGCGGGACCCACGCCCACCGCCGCGGCCCGGGTGACGGCGGGGACCGACGCCGCCGCGAGCTCGACGCCCACGGGGGTCACGACGCCGGCGGAGGTGCGCACGAGGTGGGCGGTGCGGCCCTGGACGCGCAGCCGCACGCCCCTCTCCTCGTCTCCTGCCGGGTCCCCCGCCCCGTGCGGTCGCCCGTCCGCCTCGAGCGTCCCGACGTCGCCGGTGCGGTGCCAGACGGCGCCGCCCGCGTCGACGAGGCGGCTCGCGTCCTCGGTGGCCCAGAGCTGGTCGTAGCGCGCCTTGGTGTGGCCGGCGCGCAGCAGGACCTCGCCGGTCGTGCCGGGCGTGCGGACGAGGCGGTCGGTCGGCGTCCCGTCGGCGTCGAGCGGCGCGACGGCGACCTCCACCCCGTCGAGGGGAGCGCCGACGAGGACGCCGTCGGCGACACCCCCGCCCGCCTCTCCGCCCGGGCCGGCGGCCTCGAGGTCGGCGAGGCCCACGTCCGTCATGGGCAGGCCCTCGGTCATGCCGTAGGGGGTGTGCAGCAACGCCCCCGGCACGAGGGCGGCGACCTGCCGCAGCAGGGGGACGGGCACGGGCGCCCCGGCCGACAACAGGCGGCGCACGCCGCCCAGCGCGGTGCGCCCGCGCGCGTCGAGGCGCCCGCTCGTGGCCACCACCCCGGCGAGCGCGGCGGGGGAGGCGAAGACGACCGTGGCGCCGACGGCGGCGACGGCGTCGGCGAGCGCCGTCGCCGTGAGCGAGGCCGGCGCGGTGACGTCCATGGCCGGACTCGCGGAGACGGCCCCGAGGGCGGGGCCGAGCAGGGCGAAGGGGGCGAAGGCCGCGACGAGCGCGGTGCCGTGGTCGACCTCGTAGGCCGCGGCGACGGCGTCGCGCACCCCGGCGAGCCGGTCGTGGGTGTAGACGGCGCCCTTGGCGGGACCGGTCGACCCGGAGGTGAAGAGGACCGCGGCGTCGTCCGCCGGCGCCGGCTCGGGCAGGCGGAGGCTCGCGACGGTCGGCCGCTCGCCGCCGGGGACGCCGGCGAG
>NZ_JABEMA010000383.1 GCF_013004605.1 Pseudokineococcus marinus | reverse complement strand
GCCGGAGGGGCCTCGGCGGCCGGACGGGCCCGCGGCGCCAGCGGTCGCCGGCTCACGCCGCGCCACCACCGGTCGTCGCGGCGGGCGAGCGGCGCTCGAGCTCCCCCAGCACCTCGCCCGCGACCATCGTCACGTCACCGGCCCCGATGGTCAGCACGAGGTCACCGGGCCGGGCGCGCCCCGCGGCCTCCCGCGCGGCGTCGCCCCACGAGGGCACGTACGCCACCCGCTCCGGGGGCAGCGGCACGGCGCGGGCGACGAGCCCGCCGGTCACCCCGGGCACCGGGTCCTCGCGCGCCGCGTAGACGTCCATGACGACGACCTCGTCGGCCGCCCCGAGCGCGGCGCCGAACTCGGCGGCGAAGTCCATCGTGCGGCTGTAGAGGTGGGGCTGGAAGACGGCGACGAGGCGCCCCTCCCCCGCCACCTGGCGGCCCGTGGCGACGGCCGCCGCGACCTTGGCCGGGTTGTGCGCGTAGTCGTCGTAGACGCGCACGCCGTCGGCGCCGCCTCGGTCCTCGAAGCGGCGCCGCGTGCCGGTGAAGGCCTCCAGGCCGGCCACGGCGGTGGCGGGGGCGACGCCCAGGCGCGTCGCGGCGGTGTAGGCGGCCGCGGCGTCGAGGGCGTTGTGCAGCCCCGGCACCTGCAGGTGCACCTCACCCTCGCGACGGCCCGCGTCGACGAGGGCGAAGGACGTCCGCCCGCCCTCCGGCTCGAGGTCCTCCAGGCGCACGTCGGCGGCCGAGGACTGCCCGTAGGTGACGACCCGGGGCCAGGCGCCGGGCTCGCGCTCGTGCGCCCGCGCCACGGCCGCGGCGAGCCGGGCCGCGCCCGGGTCGTCCGCGCAGGCCACGAGGACGCCGCCGGGACGCACGCGACCCGCGAAGGCGCCGAAGGCCCGCTCGACGGCCGCCGCCTCGCGGTAGTGGTCGAGGTGGTCGGGCTGGACGTTGGTGACGACGGACAGCTCGGGCTCGTAGACGAGGAAGGACGCGTCGGACTCGTCGGCCTCGGCGACGAAGAGGTCCCCCGTGCCCTCGTGGGCGTTGGTCCCGGCGCCGCGCAGCTCGCCGCCGACGGCGAAGGACGGGTCGAGGCCCGCGCGCTGCAGCGCGACGACGAGCATCGACGTCGTCGTCGTCTTGCCGTTGGTGCCCGCGACGGCGACCGCCCGGCGGTCGGCCATGAGCGCCTGCAGGCCCTGCGAGCGGTGCAGGACCCGCAGGCCCCGCTCGCGGGCGGCGACGAGCTCGACGTTGTCGGCGCGGATGGCCGAGGACGCGACCACGGTCCCGGCGCCGTCGAGGCGGGCGGCGTCGAAGCCGGCGGCGACGCGACCGCCGACGGCGCGCAGCGCCGCCAGGACGGGCACGTCCTTGGCGTCGCTGCCGCTCACGGGCAGCCCGCGGGCGAGCAGCACGCGCGCGATGCCCGACATGCCCACCCCGCCGACGCCGACGAGGTGCACGCCGCCGAGATCGGCGGCCGGCGGGACGGGGGCGGCGACGTCGAAGGCCAGCGGCACGTCGCCGGACAGGAGGTCGGCGTCGGCGGCCGAGACGTCCCCGGCGGACGGGACGCCGGCGGTGGGGGCGGCGCTCACGAGCGTCCCGCCGCGGCGAGCACGAGGTCGGCGAGGCGCTCGTCGGCGTCCCGCACGGCGCTGGCCTGCGCGGCGGCCGCCATCGCCGCGAGCCGCGGGCGGTCGACGAGGAGCGGGAGGAGGTGCTCGCGCAGCCACGCCGCGTCGAGGTCGGCGTCGGCCACGAGCAGGGCCCCGCCGGCCTCGACGACGGGCTCGGCGTTGCGCCGCTGCTCACCGTTGCCGATCGGCAGCGGGACGAAGGCGGCCGGGAGGCCGACGGCGCTGACCTCGCAGACCGTCCCGGCGCCGGAGCGGCACAGCGCCGCGTCGGCGGCGGCGTAGGCGAGGTCCATGCGGTCGGTGTACTCGAGGATGCGGTGGACGGGGCCGCCCGGCCGGTGCGCCGCCACGACGGCCTTGCCCGCGCCGGTGAGGTGGAGGACCTGGACGCCCGCCGCCTCGACGTCCGGCCACGCCCCGGCGACGGCCTCGTTGAGCCGCTGCGCCCCCAGCGACCCGCCGACGACGAGGAGGGTCGGACGGTCGGGGTCGAGGTCGAAGTGCGCCACGGCCTCCCCCCGGAGGGCGGCGCGGTCGAGGTGCGCGAGCGCGGGCGCCATGGGCAGGCCGACGCGCACGGCCCCCCGCAGCGGCGTCCCCGGGAAGGTCGTCGCGACGTGGGGGGTGAGCCGGGCGCCGAGGCGGTTGGCCACGCCCGGGCGGGCGTTCTGCTCGTGGACGACGACGGGCACGCCGCGCCGTCGCGCGGCCAGGTAGGCGGGCACGGCCACGTAGCCGCCCATGCCCACGACGACGTCCGCGCCGCGCGGCCCGAGGTGGCCAGGCGCACGACGACGCGGGCGCTCTCCCGCGGCGGTCGGCCGATCCCGAAGGCGGCGGTCATGTCGGTGGCCGTGGTGCCCGGCTCGACGGCGTTGAAGCGGACGCCGGGCTC
>NZ_JABEMA010000382.1 GCF_013004605.1 Pseudokineococcus marinus | reverse complement strand
CGCGCCCACCCGGTCGCCCAGCCGCACGGCCACCCGCACGGGGAGCCGCGCCGCGCGTGCGGGAGCGCCCCGGGCGTCTACCGTGTGCCGGTGCCCCGCTCCCCCCTCGTGCTCGCGGCCCTCGCCAGCGCCGCCGTCCCCGGGCTCGTGGTCTCCGGAGCCCGCCGCGCGGGCGTCGAGGACGGCGTGGGCGAGGAGGTGGACGCGGCCGTCGTGGCCGACGACGCGGGCGCCGAGTGGGTCGTGCGCGCGCCCGTCGACGCCGGTTCCGGCCTCCTGCTCGAGCAGGAGGGGGCGCTGCTGCGGCGCCTGCGCGCGCTCGAGCCCGACGCCCTCCCCTTCGCCGTGCCGGACCCAGCGGGCAGCGCCGCCCTCAAGGGCGGCGGCCGCGCGGTCGTCCACCGCCGCCTCCCGGGGCGGCCCCTGCACCCGGGCGACCTGCACCCCGGGCCCGGCCTGTCCTCCTCCCTCGGCACGGCGCTGGGGCGCCTCCACGACCTGCCGGCCTCCCTCGCCGAGGAGGTCGGCCTGCCCGGCTACACCGCCGAGGAGCATCGCGAGCGCCGTCTCGTCGAGCTCGACCGCGCCGCCAGCACGGGGCAGGTGCCGCCGGGCCTGCTCAGCCGGTGGGAGAAGGCCACCGAGGACGTGGGCCGCTGGCGCTTCTCCCCCTGCCTGCTGCACGGCGACCTGACGCCCGAGCGCGTCCTCGCCGACGGCCGCGACGTCACGGGCGTCGTCGAGTGGGGCGAGGCCCGCGTCGGCGACCCGGCCGACGACCTGGCGTGGGTGGCCGTCGGCGCCGACACCGACGCGCTCGACACCGTCCTCGAGGCCTACGCGGTCGCCCGCCACGAGCAGCCCGACCGGCACCTGCCGGTGCGGGCGCAGCTGTCCGGCGAGGTGGCCCTCGTGCGCTGGCTCCTCCACGGCGTCCGGACCGACGACGCGTCCGTCGTCGACGACGCCGTCCAGATGCTGCGCGACCTGGACTCGGACGTGGGGGGCGAGGCGCTCTGAGGCTCCGCGTCGCCACGGCCAACATCGCCTCCGGGCGCGGGCCGGGCACGGCCCCGCCCACCGCCCCGCCCACCGCCGCGCCCGAGGCCTCATCGGGCGCCCCCGCCGAGGACGGCAGCTCCACGTCGGGCGCGTCCGACCCCACGCGACCGAGCCACGTGCGCGACGCCGACGCCCTGGGGGCGGCCCTGGCCGCCCTCGGCGACGTCGCCCCGGACGTCCTCGCGGTGCAGGAGCTCGACGTCGGCGCCGAGCGCTCCGGCGGCGTCCACCAGCCGTCCGTCGTCGCCCGGGCTCTGGCCGCCGCGGGCGGCGACGTCGACTGGCGCTTCGCCCCCACCGTCCTCGGCGTCCCCGGCTCCGGCGCCGAGCAGCTGCCCGTCGCCGGCCGCCTCGAGGACCCGCGCTGGCCCGAGGACGACCGCCCCCGCTACGGCACGGCCCTGCTCGTGCGCCGCCCGGTGCGCCGTTGGAGCGCCCTGCCCCTGCGCGCCGGCGGCCTGCCCCTCCCGCTGCCCGTGCGGCACCCGACGACCGACCGCCCCGGCCTCCTCGTCGTGCAGGACGAGCCCCGCGTCGCCGTGGCGGCCGAGCTCGACGGCGTCACGGTGGTCGCGGCCCACCTGTCCTTCGCGCCCCCGGTCGGGCTGCGGCAGCTGCGCGCCGTGCGCGCCTGGGCGGCCTCCCTCCCGGGGCCGGTGCTGCTCGTGGGCGACCTCAACCTGCCCGGGTCGCTGCCCGCGCGCGTCCTGCGCGCCCGCGCGCTCGTCACCCGGCCCACCTACCCGCTGCCCGAGCCCACCCGGCAGCTCGACCACGTCCTCGCGCTGCCGCCCGCCGGCGACCGGCGCGACCACCCGCTGCTGCCCTGGCGCACGGACGAGGTCGACCTCGCGCTCGGCGTCGGCGACCACCGCCCCCTGTGCGTGGACCTCGAGGTGCCCGCGCGGGGCTGACGCGGCGCACGCCACCACCGACGGGGTGCGGCGCCGGCAGGCCTCAGGCCTCAGGCGGCAGCACGGCCGCCGAGCGCAGCACGGCGACGAGGGCCGCCTCGTCCAGCCCTTCGACCGGTCTCACCGTGGTGCCCGTGGCCGCGTAGAAGAAGGCCGCGGACACCTGCTCGAGGGGCACGTCGGCGACGCGCGACCAGGCCAGGCGGTACACGGCCAGCTGCACGGCCGCCGCGGCCGCGTCCCCCGCCGCGGGCGGGCGGCCGGTCTTCCAGTCGACGACCTCGTAGCCGCCCGACGGCGTCCGGAAGACGGCGTCCAGGCGTCCGCGGAGCACCGTGCCGTCCACCGGCGTCTCCACCGCCACCTCGACCGCGACGGGCGTGCGCGACGCCCACTCCGACGCCTCGAACCTCGCCTGCAGCGCCGGCAGCGCGGCGTCGTCGGCCGCCCCCTCGTCCTGGGCGCCCGGCAGGTCGTCGAGCTCGACGAGGGGCGCCGCGCCCCAGCGCTGCTCCAGCCAGGCGTGGAAGGCCG
>NZ_JABEMA010000381.1 GCF_013004605.1 Pseudokineococcus marinus | reverse complement strand
GGGGCGCCGCGAGCGGCGCCGGCGACGGCAGCAGCGCACCGGGCCGCCCGCCGCGCCCTCTCGACCGACCGCCTCGCCGCCGTCCGCGCCCCCCTCCGCGGCCTCGGTCGCGGAGGCGCCGACCGGGGCGGCCGGTGGCACCATGAGGGAGGTGACCACGTCGACCGACAAGGGCCCCGGCGCGCCCGCCACCAGCGGCGAGGGCCTCCCCGCCCGACCTGACGCCGCGGCGGAGCTCGACGACGGCGCCCGCACGGGCGGGGCCTCCCGGACGCTCGACACGGAGACGGCCGCCCACCTCGGCGACGCGGCGCCCATGCCCGTGCCGGGGGCCGCCGCCGGCGACGACGAGCCGCTGCCCGACGACCGGTTCCTCGACCGCGAGCTGTCGTGGCTCGCCTTCAACGACCGGGTGCTGCAGCTCGCGGAGGACGACGACCTCCCCCTGCTCGAGCGGGCCCGCTTCCTCGCCATCTTCGCCTCGAACCTCGACGAGTTCTTCATGGTCCGCGTGGCCGGCCTCAAGCGGCGCATCGCCACGGGCCTCGCCGTCACGGCCGCCTCGGGCCTGCAGCCGCGGGAGGTGCTCTCGCAGATCTCCCGCCGCGCCCACGAGCTCATGGAGCGCCACGCGCGCGTGCACTCCGAGGTCGTCCGCCCCCGGCTCGTCGACGCGGGGATCCGCCTCGTGCGCTGGGACGAGCTCGACGACGAGGAGCGCGCCGGCCTCGGCACCTTCTTCTCGCGCCAGGTCTTCCCCGTGCTCACGCCGCTGGCGGTCGACCCGGCGCACCCCTTCCCCTACATCTCGGGGCTCTCGCTCAACCTCGCCGTCGTCGCGCGCAACCCCTCCACGGGCACCGAGCACTTCGCCCGCGTCAAGGTGCCGCCGCTGCTGCCCCGGCTGGTGCCGGTGGACGACGACGACGACGCGGGCGCGCGAGGGGCGCCGGCCTCCGTGCGCTTCCTCCCGCTCGAGGAGCTCATCGGCGCCCACCTCGACCAGCTCTTCCCCGGCATGACCGTGGTGGCCAGCTCGGCGTTCCGCGTCACCCGCAACGAGGACCTCGAGGTCGAGGAGGACGACGCCGAGAACATCCTCCAGGCGCTGGAGAAGGAGCTGCTGCGGCGGCGCTTCGGCCCTCCCGTCCGCCTCGAGGTCGCCGACGACACCGACGAGCACGTGCGCGAGCTCCTCGTGCGCGAGCTGGGGGTGCGCGGCAGCGAGGTCTACGAGCTGCCCGCCCCCCTCGACCTGCGGTGCCTCAACGCCGTCGCCGACCTCGACCGGCCGGAGCTGCACTACCCCAAGGCCGTCTCCCGCACGCACCACCTGCTCACCGACGGCCGCGAGACCGCCTCCCCCGGCGACGTCTTCACGGCCGTGCGCAAGCACGACATCCTCCTGCACCACCCCTACGACGCCTTCTCGACGAGCGTCCAGGAGTTCCTGCAGCAGGCGGCGGCCGACCCGGACGTCCTCGCCATCAAGCAGACGCTCTACCGCACGAGCGGGGACTCCCCGATCGTCGACGCGCTCATCGACGCCGCCGACGCCGGCAAGCAGGTCGTCGCCCTCGTGGAGATCAAGGCGCGCTTCGACGAGCAGGCCAACATCTCGTGGGCCCGCAAGCTCGAGCAGGCCGGCGTCCACGTCGTCTACGGCATCGTGGGCCTCAAGACGCACGCCAAGCTGTGCCTCGTCGTGCGCCAGGAGCGCGACGGGCTGCGCCGCTACTGCCACATCGGCACGGGCAACTACAACCCGAAGACGGCGCGGCTCTACGAGGACATGGGCCTGCTCACCGCCGACGAGACCGTCGGGGAGGACGTCACCAAGCTCTTCAACCAGCTCTCGGGGTACGCGCCCCGCACGACCTTCTCGCGGCTGCTCGTGGCGCCCCGGTCCCTGCGCGCGGGCCTCGTCGAGCGCATCGAGCGGGAGGTCGAGCACCACCGGGCGGGCCGACCGGCGGAGGTGATGGTCAAGGTCAACTCGATGGTCGACGAGACCGTCATCGACGCGCTCTACCGCGCCTCGCGCGCCGGGGTGCCGGTCACCGTCGTCGTCCGCGGCATCTGCGCCCTGCGGCCGGGCATCCCCGGGCTGTCGGAGACGGTGCGCGTGCGCTCGGTCCTCGGGCGCTACCTCGAGCACAGCCGCATCTTCGCCTTCGCGGCCGGCGGCACCCCCGAGGTGTGGATCGGCAGCGCCGACATGATGCACCGCAACCTCGACCGCCGCGTCGAGGCGCTGGTGAAGATCGACGACGGCGCCGAGGTCGCCGAGCTGCTCGAGTACCTCGAGCTGCAGGCCGACGACGGCACGGCGTCGTGGCACCTCGGGCCCGACGGCACGTGGGAGCGCCACAGCCACGACCCCGACGGGAAGCGCCTGCTGGACGTGCAGCAGCACCTGCTGGAGCGGCGGCACGCCCCCGCCGGGCGGTCCTGAGCCCGCAGGGCTCGTCGCCCCCGGGCGGGGGGAGGCCGGCGCCCCGTCCTTCCCCGCCGCCCGCCCCGCGTCCTTCCCCGCCGCCCGCCCCGCGTCCTTCC
>NZ_JABEMA010000380.1 GCF_013004605.1 Pseudokineococcus marinus | reverse complement strand
GGGGAGACGTCGACGCGCTGGCCGCCGCGGCCGCGGCGTTGCGCGCCGGCGGGGTGCGCTGGGTGCTCCACGCGGCGGGGGCGACCGGCCTCCGGGACACGGCCCTGCCGGTGGGCGTGGACGACCGCGTCGCCGAGGGCGACGACCTCCTCGCGGTCCTGCACCGCCTCCTCGACGCCGTGGGCGCCCCCTCCGCGGGTGCGGGGCCCGCCGCTCCCGCAGCCGCCGACGGGTCGCCCGCGCACGGTGCACCGTCCGCGACCGCCGACCCGGCGGGTCCCGAGCTGCTCGAGGCGTCCCTGAGGTCCGGCCCGGACGAGGACGCGGGGGCCGGCGACGACGCCGGGGGCGTCGCCCCACCGCCGGCGTGGCGCTCGCCGGAGGGCCTCGACGTCCCTGCGCTGTCCGCGCCGGCCGACCTGGCGGCGCTGCCGGCGTCCGACCGCGCGGCCGTCGCCGGCTACCCGGGCCTGGCGCCGCACCTGCGCGGCCCGTACCCGACGATGTACGCCACCCAGCCGTGGACGGTGCGCCAGTACGCGGGCTTCTCGACGGCGGCGGAGTCCAACGCCTTCTACCGGCGGGCGCTCGCGGCGGGCCAGCGCGGCCTCTCGGTGGCCTTCGACCTCGCGACGCACCGCGGCTACGACTCTGACCACCCGCGCGTGGCGGGCGACGTGGGCATGGCGGGCGTCGCCGTCGACTCCCTCCTCGACGCGCGCGAGCTCTTCGACGGCATCCCGCTCGGCGAGATGAGCGTCTCGATGACGATGAACGGAGCGGTGCTGCCGGTGCTCGCGCTCTACGTCGCGGCGGGGGAGGAGCAGGGCGTCCCGCGCGAGCGCCTCACGGGGACCATCCAGAACGACATCCTCAAGGAGTTCATGGTCCGCAACACCTACATCTACCCGCCGGGGCCCTCGATGGCGGTCGTCTCCGACGTCTTCGCGCACACCTCGGCGCGGATGCCGCGCTTCAACTCGATCTCCATCTCCGGCTACCACCTGCAGGAGGCCGGGGCGACGGCCGACCTCGAGCTGGCCTACACGCTCGCCGACGGCGTCGAGTACCTGCGCGCCGGCGTCGCGGCCGGCCTCGACGTCGACGCCTTCGCGCCGCGGCTGTCCTTCTTCTGGGCCGTCGGCACGAGCTTCCTCACCGAGGTCGCCAAGCTGCGGGCCGCCCGCGTCCTGTGGGCCGAGCTCCTCGAGCAGTTCGGCCCGCGGGACCCGCGCTCCTCGACGCTGCGGGCGCACTGCCAGACCTCGGGCTGGTCGCTGACGGCGCAGGACGTGCAGCTCAACGTCGTGCGCACGTGCGTCGAGGCGATGGCGGCGACGCAGGGCGGCACCCAGTCGCTGCACACGAACGCCCTCGACGAGGCGCTGGCGCTGCCCTCGGACGCGGCGGCGCGCACCGCCCGGGTGACGCAGCTGCTGCTGCAGGAGGAGACGGGCACGACGTCCGTCGTCGACCCCTGGGGCGGGTCGGCGTCGCTGGAGCGGCTCACGAGCGACCTGGCGGCGCGGGCGCGGGCGCACATCGCCGAGGTGGAGGCGGCGGGCGGCATGGCGCGGGCCATCGAGGAGGGCGTGCCGCAGCGGCGCATCGAGGAGGCGGCCGCGCGCACGCAGGCGCGCATCGACGCCCGGCGCCAGCAGGTCGTCGGCGTCAACGTCTTCACCGTCCCGCGCGAGGAGCAGGACGTCGTCGAGGTGCGGCGCGTCGAGGCGGCCGGGGTGCGCGCCCAGCAGGTCGCCAAGCTCGAGCGGCTGCGGGCCGAGCGGGACGCGGGAGCGGTCGCGCAGGCGCTGGGCCGGCTGACGGCGGCGGCGCGCTCGGTCGCGGACGGGACCCGCCGCGGCGGGCCCGACGCCGAGGACGGCAACCTCCTCGCCCTGTCGGTCGAGGCGGCGCGCGCCGGCGCCACGGTGGGGGAGATGTCGGACGCGCTCGAGGAGGTGTTCGGGCGCCACACGGGGGCGGTGAGCACGGTGTCGGGCGTCTACCGGCGGGAGGCGGCGGGAGCCGACGACGAGGGCGCCCGGGCCGTGGAGGAGGTCGCCGCGGACGTCGAGGCCTTCGAGGCCGAGGAGGGCCGCCGGCCGCGCATCCTCGTCGCCAAGATGGGCCAGGACGGCCACGACCGGGGCCAGAAGGTCATCGCCACGGCCTTCGCCGACCTCGGCTTCGACGTCGACGTCGGCCCGCTCTTCTCGACGCCCGAGGAGGTCGCCCGCCAGGCCGTCGAGGCGGACGTCCACGTCGTCGGCGTGTCCTCGCTCGCGGCCGGGCACCTCGTCCTCGTGCCGCAGCTGCGGGCGGCGCTCGCCGCGGAAGGGCGCGAGGACGTCGTCGTCGTGGTCGGCGGCGTCGTGCCGCCGGACGACGTCCCGCGGCTCCTCGAGATGGGTGCCGCGGCCGTCTTCGGGCCGGGCACCGTCATCGCGACCGCGGCGCGCGACCTCCTCGCCGAGCTGCGGGCGCGGCGGTGACGCCCGCTGCTGGCGGGGCCGCCGGCGGGGCCGCCGGCGGG